>CANBSV010000001.1 GCA_947372225.1 Burkholderiales bacterium
ACACCACCTTGAAAGGGCTCGTCAACTGAGCACCATCCTGAGGTTGAACGAAATCGACCGACTGCGCGCTGGCGTGGAGCGACACGAAGGAGGCAAGGCCCAAAACGAGGGTTGAAATGAGTTTCATGTTGGTTCTCCGGAAGTGGCGACATGGATCGCGGCCTGGGGTCTCAAGCTGCGATCGGCAACAGCGGGGACGACGAAAACTTGGTTTGGACGCCTGCTGACTGCATCTTGCACTGTCCACCCTTAAGCGCGTCTTAATTCGAGACATCTGGCCTTCTCACAGCTCCGACACCGGCGCGCCTGCCGAGCATCGACTCATCGGCCCCGCGATGAACCGACATGAGGAATCAGCAGCGCCGTCAAACGCATCATCCACCCGCCTGCACCCCTCGCGTCAAGTCCGAGGCCTCCCCTCGAGCAAACGATGGGGGTCCCCACCCAGTCCCCGCCTCACCGTGAGAAGATGCAACGAGTGTCTGACCTTTGCCTCTGCCTGTGCGCGTCCGGGCGCGTCCCCTCGACCATGGACGTCGGTCGGATCTTGGCGGGAGATGCCTGGTGAACGTGGTGCGCGAGATCCTTGCTTTCAACGCCGGGCGCGACCTCGACACACTCGGGCTCAAGTACCACGCGATGCGCGGCAGCCCCTTTGCCTTCCTGCGCGGGACCTGTCACCTTTTCTACCGGCGGCTACCCCGCCAGGGCATCTTCAAGTCCGCACCGCTGGCCTGGATCTGCGGGGATTTGCATCTGCAGAATTTCGGCACCTACAAGGCGGACAACCGGCTGGTGTATTTCGACATCAACGACTTCGACGAGGCTGCGCTCGCACCCGTGAGTTGGGACCTGTTGCGCTTTCTCACCAGCGTGCGGGTCTGTGCCGAGTTGTGTCGATGGCCCGCATTGCAAGCGCGCGACATGTGCCGCGCCTTTGTGGACGCGTACGCGTCGGCGCTCGCCGGCGGCAAGACCTATTGGGTTGAGCGTGAAACCGCGCAGGGCCGGGTCAGAGAACTGCTCGAAGGATTGCGCACTCGTGATCGCAAGACGTTTCTCGATGCCCGTACCGTGCACAGCGGCAAGCGGCGTCGGCTGCTCGTGGATGGCAAGCGGGCCTTGCCGGCCTCACAGGAGCAGCGCTTGGCGGTCGAGGATTTCATGGCCGGGTTCGCGGCGACGCAGCCCGATCCCGATTTCTACAAGGTGCTGGACGTCGCGCGTCGAATCGCCGGCACGGGCAGTCTCGGCTTGAGTCGCTACGAGGTGCTGGTGCGTGGCAAGGGATCGCCCGACGGAAACTACCTTCTCGAGTTCAAGCAGGCGGCGCCTTCGTCACTGCCGCCGTGCCTTGCGAGCACACGGCCTGTCTGGAAGTCTGAAGCCCACAGGGTGGTGGAACTGCAGCGCCGGATTCAGGCCGTGCCGATGGCGTTCCTGCAGCCGGTGTGCCTCCACGACCGGCCCTTCGTGCTGCGCGGCCTGCAGCCAACCGAGGATCGGATTGCGATGGATCGCCCCGGTCCGACCGTGTCGCAGTGGGTGCAAACCGCAGGGGACATGGGCCGGATGGTGGCGTGGGCTCACCTGCGGGGCGCCGGACGTGAAGGGTCTGCCATCGCGGACGAGTTGATCGCGTTCGGCTCGCGCAAGAAGTGGCGGGAATCCTTGCTGATGGTTTCGCAGGCGTCGGCCATCCAGGTCGGCAAGGACGCGCGGACGTTCAATCAAGCCTTTGACGACAAGGTGTTCCATGCTTGAACGGGCGGCCACCGAATCCGCGAACGATGTCGAGGTCGCCGCCACTTCCAGCGAACTGGCTCCCCGTGTCCGAGACCTGATCGCCGGTGTGTGCGTGGCCGGGTTGCTGCTGCCCGAGGCGGTGGCCTACGCCGGTCTGGCCAGGCTGCCGGTCGAGCATGCGCTCAGCGCGATGCTGGTGGGCCTGGCGCTGTATGCGTTGTTCGGCGGCAGCCGCTTTGCCATCGTGTCCCCGACGTCTTCGACGGCCACGCTGTCAGCGGCAGCGGCGTTGTCGCTGTCGGGCGGGTTGGCCTCGTCCAACCCGGGTGCCTATGCGCAGATCTTGCTGGCGCTGGTCCTGCTCAGCGGCGTGGTCCTGATGCTGCTGGCGCTCGCGCGGCAGGGGCAGCTGTCGGCCTATGTGTCGCGCCCTGTCTTGCGCGGCTTCGCCTTCGCGCTGGCCCTCACCATCGTGATCAAGCAGATGCCCGATGCCCTGGGGTTCGCGGTGCCACCTGGTACCACCCCGGGCCCGCTGCACCTGTTGGTCTACGCGGCCGGGCACGTGACGCAATGGCATGGGCCCACCATGGCCGTCGCGCTGGCAGCGGCCGTGCTGATGGTGACGTTGCGTCG
The DNA here is from genome assembly GCA_947372225.1 of Burkholderiales bacterium. Taxonomy (GTDB): domain Bacteria; phylum Pseudomonadota; class Gammaproteobacteria; order Burkholderiales; family Burkholderiaceae_C; genus PBB1. Next base: position 2,383 of record CANBSV010000001.1, read on the forward strand.
CTGGCCGCAGGTGCCGGCGTCGATGCTGGTGATCATCCTGGCCATCGCAGCAGCCCACCTTCTGGACCTTCAGTCCCTGGGGGTCGCAGAGGTGGGCAACGTCGAGCGCCCCTCCTTCAGCCTGAGCGTGCCCGACTTGCCGTTGACCGACTGGCTGCAGGTGGGCGAACTGGCTTTTGGTCTGGTGGTGCTGGTGTTTGCCGAGTCCTGGGGCAGCATCCGAAGCCTTGCTCTTGCGCGCGGCGACACGCTGGACGCCAACCGCGAACTGATGGTGCTGGGCGCTTGCAACGTGGGCGCGGCGCTGTTGCAAGGCATGCCGGTCGGAGCCGGGTTCTCGGCCAGTAACGCCAATGCCTCGGCCGGCGCGTGCAGCAAATGGGCCGGCGCGTTTGCCCTGGCGCTCATCGCAGCCGTGCTGGCCTTTGCCTCGTCACAGCTGCACTGGCTGCCCCGGCCGGTTTTGGCGGTCGCGGTCATCGGTGCGCTGTGGCATGCCTTGAATCCCCGGCCGCTGATGGAGGTCTGGCGCATGAACCGCGACCGAGTGCTGCTTGTCGGCGCCGTGGTGGCTGTGTTGCTGTTCGGCGTGCTGCACGGCATCCTGGCCGCCATCGGCTTGTCGTTGGTCGCGGCGATCCGGCGCTTTGGCATGCCGGTCGTGCATGAGCTCGGCCAGCTCGCGGGCACGCGCAACTATGTGGTCCTTGATGCGCACGCCGATGCCTCAAGAATCCCCGGCTTGTTGATCCTGCGCCCCGAAGCCCCGCTTTTCTTCGCCAACGCAGAGCGCGTGGTCACCGAGGTGGTGCGCCGCTTGAGTGATCACCGCGAGACGCCCACACGCGTGGTGATCCTCAGCCTGGAGGAAAGCGTCGATCTGGACAGCACGGCGGTCGAGTGTCTGGTCGAGCTTGCCGGGCGTCTGCGCAAGCGCGGCATGGTGCTGGTGCTGTCCCGTGCCAAGGACGCGGTGCGCGAACTGCTCAGCCGCTGGGACCCTCAAGGGGCAGGCGACCCCTCGCGGATGTACTTCAGCGTCGACGACGCGGTGCGTGCACAGCGCGATGCGCAGCAGCCCGCCGCATCCGCGCGCGCACCGGGCGTGTCACATCTCGATCACACGGACCTGAATCCACTGCCGATCAAGGGCCTGCGATGACTGCGTTGACCAGGCGCCCGGGCTCGGCGCCGTCTGCGCCGGGCCTGTGGTGGCCAAGGTGGTCCAGCGGCCCAGTGGCACCGACAGGGTGGTGCCTGACTGGTGGCTTGATGTGGCCGGCAAATCACCCGAGCGTTCGCCGATGCGGTCGGACTCCAGCCGCACTTCCAGCCGCACCGGCTGGTTGCCACCCGGCCAGCGCGGTTGAACCCACAAGGCCTGGCCGGCCTGCAGCCAGGTCACGGCATTGACGACGCCTGCTCTGGCCCCGCTTGCTGCGTTGGAGCCCGTGGCGGCCGCCTGCATCCACTGGAAGGGCACCGACTGCGACCACCGAAACGACGCGCTCTCGCCGTTGAGCACGCGCAGGTCCTGCGACTCGTCGGCCCGGGAACCCACCGCCGACGTGCCGATGCTCTGGCCGCGTCCCGGCGCGCCCAGGGTGGAGATCGTCGCCTGGTCATCCGGTGCGATGCCCGATTCGCTCACGATCCGGATCTGCACCACCAGATTGATCGCCGGCAGCGCAGGCGGCGCCGCCACAGCCGCCGCCGTTGGAATGGCCAGCGCGCACCACACGCCGAGCCAGCGCACCGAATCGATCTTCACGCCCATCGGGAACCCCTCGCGAAGCGTGCAGCCGGAAGCGGCCACAGTCTCGAATCCTCGCATGTGGATATCGACAGGCCGGCGCTCACGCTGAAGCCCATGCGGCCGCCACACGGCGTGTCACCCCAGACGCAACGGCAGATACAGCGTCATGCCGCCACGCTGCACCAGGATGGCCGCGGTCTTGTCCGCGTGGCTCGCGACGGCATTCGCCTGGGCGATGGAGGCCACCCGTTCGTTGCCGATGGCCAGCAGCAGATCACCGGGTTGCACGCCGGCGCGCGCTGCCGGGCCGCTCACCGCCTCGATCAGCAATCCGCCCACCACGCCCGATGCGCGGCGCTCGTCTGGCTGCAGAGCCCGCATCGCCAGGCCGAACCGTCCGCCGGCCGCAGGGTTGGCGGCAGGCTCGGCGGGGTTGTCACGCACCTTGACGCTGTCGAGCAGGGCGTGCAGCGTCACGCGAGCGCCATGGCGCCACACGTCGATGGCCAGCGGGTCGCCCGGCTGCGCCATGCCCACCAGCGCGGGCAGATCGCCCGACATGCCGATGGCCTTGCCGTTGACGGCCAGCACCACGTCGCCGATCTGGATGCCGGCGCGCTCGGCAGCGCCACCCGGGTCCACGCTTTCGATCAGCGCGCCGGCCGGCTTGTCGAGCTTGAACGCCTCAGCCAGCGTCTGGTCGACTTCCTGGACCCCCACGCCCAGCCTGGCATGGCTGACCTTGCCGGTGCTGATGATCTGCTGCTCGACGTGCTGTGCGATGTCGATGGGGATCGCGAACGACAAGCCCTGGAAGCCACCCGTGCGCGAGTAGATCTGCGAGTTGATGCCCACCACCTCGCCGCGCAGGTTGATCAGCGGGCCACCCGAGTTGCCGGGGTTGATGGCCGCGTCGGTTTGAATGAACGACACCAACCCGTTGCCCGGCAGCGACCGCTTGGTGGCGCTGACCACGCCGGCGGTCACCGTGCTCTCAAAGCCGAACGGCGAACCGATGGCGACCACCCATTCGCCCGCGTGCAGCGACTGCGTGGGCGCCAGTGCGGCCACCGGCAGGTGGTCGGCGTCGATCTTCAGCACCGCGATGTCGGTGAGCTTGTCGCTGCCCAGCACCTTGGCGCGGAACTCGCGCCGGTCGTTGAGCTTGACCACCACCTCATCGGCGTCGTTGACCACATGGGCGTTGGTCAGGATCACGCCGTCGGCGCGCACGATCACGCCCGAACCCTCGCCACGCACGGGCATGTGCAGCTCGGGCGGCAACCCGCCGAAGCGCTGCTGAAAGCGGTGCAGGAAATCGCGCATTTCATCGTTTTCGGGTGAGCCCGACGGGTCATCGGCTGCACCCTCGGCACCGGTGGACACCTTGTGGGTTCCGCTCACGCTGATGTTCACCACGGTGGGCGTGAGCGCTGCGGCGATGCCCGCGATATCGGGCAAACCGGAGCTGCCCGACGCCACCGGCCGGCTCGTCGCCGTTTGCTCGCTGGCGCCTTCGGCGTGGCTGTGTTGCCAGTAGCCCGCGGCCATGAGCACGAGCAGCGCGCTCATGACGCCGGTCAGGGCAGGGCGCTTTTGGGGGATGGAACGGATCTGCATTCGGTACCTCCGGGAGATGAGTCGAACCCATTGTGTTTTTGCCCGATGAAGCCCCGCTTAGGACGCCCGGCTGAACTGCGCCACGACTCCCAAGTTGCCGTGGCACCCGTGAGCCAAAATCGCCGGTCACGAAAACGGAGTTGTTGATGAGTTACGAGTACCCCGCCGAGAAGTTCTCTACCGCTCATCAGGCGTTGGTGACGCCGCACACCCAGGCCGATCACGTGGCCGTGGTCACCGCTTTTCACGAGTGCCGCCTTGGTTTGCACCGCATGAACCGCTCCAAGCTCGACCAGACCGCGCGCGGCTGGATCTACGCCCTGGAATGCTTCATGAGCACCGAGGGGTTTTCGGATGCCGGCGGCGAAAGCGCCTGGGACATCAAGGCCAAAACGCTCAGCGCCGAACAGAAAGCGGAGATTGCCCGGCTGATCAAGGAGCTGGCCGGGTGGTTCGCCACCCATTCACTCTGACGACAAAACCCACCGGCAGACCGCAGCAGCGCCCGTTCATTCAGTCGCGCGGGCCCGTTGCTGCTCCCTGAGCACCAACGCGGCGATGCACACCAGAAAGACCGCGCTCGTGTCCATGGCGCCCAGCCCCAGACCGCCTTCGCTGGCGGATTGGGCGAGCCAATCGCCCAGCGATGCCCCGAGCGGGCGCGTCAGGATGTAGGCGGCCCAAAAGGCCAGCACCGCAGGGGCGCCGCGGCGGGCGGCCAGCGCAATCAGCGCGATCAGCCCGCCGAAGACGACCGCGCCCCACTGAAAGCCCAGACCCAGCGATTCGGTGGCCAAGTCGCCCGCGGCGGTGCCCAGCGCAAAGGTGCACAAGATGGCAACCCAGTAGTACGCCTCCCGTCGGGGGGTGTTGATGGCCTGGATCGACAGCGTGCCCTCTTGCCGGTGCCACAGTGCGAACACCATGGCCAGTGCGACGGAGAAAGCCGCCGTGCTGGCGTACAGACTCACGTCCAGCCCATCAGTCAGGGCGTCGGTGATCTGGGTGCCCACCACACTGACCAGCACCACGGTCAGCCAGTAGATCCAAGACGTGAAGCGCTGCGATCGCATCTGTGCGGTCAGGGCCACCAGCAGCAAACCGCCCATGGACACGCCGGTAATCAGCGAGCCCAGACCCAGATCCATGTCCAGGTAGTCGGCAACCGTCTCGCCCACCGTGGTCGACATGATCTTGACGATCCAGAAGCCCAGCGTGATGTCTGGGACCTTGTTGTGCCAGGCGGGCGCGCCATCGTTGGGAGTCATGAGGCGTGGGTCGTCAGTTGAAGTGCAGAGTCAGGGCGAGTCTGACTTTGTCGCATGAAGTTGGGCTTAACGCTTCCTACGGTCAGGGCTGACGCGAACCCGTGACTGTCGATGTGGGTGCCCGGAGCAACACGGCCAACGCAATCACGCAAAAACCCGCCCCGGCGCAAAACGTGAACGACGCCCCCAGCCGGTCCCACAGCAAGCCGGCCACCGCGCTGGCGATGAGCATGGCGAGCCCGCTGACCAGGTTGAAAAAGCCGTAGGCGGTGCCTCGCAGATCGGCCGGTGCGTTGTCGGCCACCATGGTCGCCAGCAGACCTTGCGTCATGCCCATGTGCACGCCCCACAGCGCCACGCCGGCCAGCACCGTCATCCAGCCGCCGCCCCAAGCCAGCACCAGATCTGCAGCCACCAGCACCCCCAGACCCAGCGCCAGCAATGAGCGGTGGCTCATGCGGTCGGACAGTTTTCCGAACGGGTAGGCCGATGCGGCGTAGACCGCATTCATGGCCACCATCACCAGCGGCACGAGGGCCACCGGTATGCCTGACCCCTGGGCCCGCAGCACGAGGAAGGCCTCGCTGAAGCGAGCCAGCGTGAACGCCGCGCCGACCCCCACCACCCACCAGTAACTGCGGCCCAACCGGCGCAGGTTCTCTTGTTGAATCGGGTTGGTTCGCCGCTCGGTGGCGGGGCGCTTGGGCTCACGGATGCCCACGATCAGCAGTGCCACCGACAGCATCGCCGGGATCACGGCCACCCAGAACACCGCGCGAAAGTCATTGGCCCACAGCAGCATCAGCGCGACCGCCAGCAGCGGGCCGACGAAGGCCCCCACGGTGTCCAGCGATTGGCGCAGTCCGAAGGCCGCTCCGCGCAGTTGGGCCGGCGCGATGTCTGCCACCAGCGCATCGCGTGGCGCGCCGCGGATGCCTTTGCCGACCCGGTCCAGCAGCCGGGCGGTGACCACCAGGCCGATGCTCGATGCGATGGCGAACAACGGCTTGGTCAACGCGCCCATGGCGTAACCGACCACGGCCAGCTCCTTGCGCCTGCCGAGGTAGTCGCTGAGTGCCCCGGAAAAGACCTTGACGATCAGCGCCGTCGATTCCGCCAGCCCCTCGATCACCCCGACGGTCAAGGCGCTGGCGCCCAGAGTTCCGACCAGGAACATCGGCAGCAGGCTGTGGATCAGCTCGGAGGAGATGTCCATCAGCAGGCTGACGAACCCCAGAACCCAGATGCCCGCCGGTATTCGGGCCGGCGGCGCTGGCGGTGTGATCACGGTGGCCCTTCAGTGGCGGGTGTATTCGAAGCAGCGGTGGCGTATCGCGTTGGCGATGGCTTTGCCTGGGCCGAAATGGCTTTTAGGAGCTTGACCTTAAGCAAGTCTTAAGAAGATATTCACCAGGAAAAAAATATTTTTCGGTGGTTATGCAAGAGAGAATTCCCTTGAAAACTACGAGAAAGCGCCCATGGCCACCCGTTTCCGATCGATTTTTTCTGTGCTTGGCGCCTTGGTGATGCTGAGCGGTGCCTTGCTGTGCGGCGAGGCGCAAGCGGTGCCAACCTTCAACCGCCAGACCGGACAAAACTGCGTGGCGTGCCACGCGGGCGGGCAGTTTCCTGAGCTCACACCCTACGGGCGCATGTTCAAGCTCACCGGCTACACGCTGGGCGCACGCACGATTCCGATTTCAGCCATGGCCGTGGCGACGTACTCCGACGTGTCCAACACCTCCAAGAGCGACGATCCCAAGGCCGACTTCCAGAAGAACCGCAAGCCCATCTTCGCCACGGGCAGCCTGTTTCTTGCCGGCAAGATCACCGACAACCTCGGCGCGTTCACGCAGATCACCTACGACCCCTACGCCTCGCAGAACAGCGAAGGGCACTTTCGCGGTCACAGCAACGTCGACAACGTCGACATCCGCTACGTCGACCGCTTCATCAGCGAGCAGCAAGACCTCATCCTTGGCGTGAGCGCCAACAACAACCCGTCCGTGTCCGACCCGTGGAACACCGCCGCGGCCTGGATGCAGTACGTGCCCGTGCCCAGCCCCACCAGCAGCCGATTCATCGACGGCAGCGCGCCCTACACCGGCTACGGTGCAGGCGGCAACATCGCCGGGCTGACGGCCTACGCCTATCTGAACCGCTCGATCTACGCCGAGATCGGCGGCTATGGCACCTCCAAGGGCGTGATGTCGTTCATGAGTGCCGGCACGCACGCCGCAGACACCACCCAGTTGCGAGGCATCAACCCGTACTGGCGCCTGGCGCTGAACCACGAGTGGGGCCCGCACGCCCTGATGGTGGGCACCTCCGGCATGGTCGCCGATGCCTACGACGACCCGCTCGACACCTCAAGCGCGTCCACCGTGCACCGCTTCAGAGACCTCGGCTTTGACGCTCAGTACCAGTACCTGCTCGATCCGCACTCGGTCACCGCGCAGTTCGCCTACATGCGCAACCACACCCGCTACTCCGCCGCTCAGGCCGGTGCCGATGCCGCGTTCTATCAACCCGGCGGCAGCGTGCTGCTCGCCCCGGGCAACGCAAGCGACACCAACCGCACCCTGCGCGCCAAGCTCACCTATGTCTACCAGGCCAAGTACGGCGGCAGCGTCGGGGCCTTCCGGTTGACCGGCAGCCGCAACACGGCCAACCAGTCGGCCGGCTACGACGTGGGCGGCGTGCTCACCCGCACCGACGGCGTGGGCAGCAACCTGTCGGGCAACCCTGGTACCGAGGGCTGGACGCTCGAAGCCTTCTGGACGCCCATGCAGTACATGCGCCTCGGCGCGCAGTACACCGCCTACGGGCGCTTCAACGGCGCCACACACAACTACGACGGTTTCGGGCGCAACGCGCGCGACAACAACACACTGTTCCTCTACACCTGGGTGGCGTACTGATGCATTCCTCTGGCCGTGCCTTTCCCATGAAGATCGTCTCCCTCATCGCCGTCGCAGCAGCCCTGGTGGCTGGCTGCGCCGGTGTCGAGCGCTCCCGCGATGTGGGCGATCCGAAGGTTTCCGGAGCGACGCTTGCCCAGCAGGTGTGCTCCAACTGCCACGGGCTGAGCGGCACTTCGGTGTCGCCTAACTTTCCGAACCTGGCCGCACAAACGCAGCCCTACCTGGTCTCGCAGCTGAGTGCTTTCCGAGGCCATGGCCGAAGCGATCCTGCCGGCTACCAGTACATGTGGGGTCTCAGCCGGCATCTGACCGATGAGCAGATCGAGGGCCTGGCCACCTACTACGCGCAGCAACATGCTGTGGTGCAGCCGTCCGAGGGCGATCCCGGCCGGCTGTCAGCAGGCAAGGCCATCTTTGAGGCGGGCATCGAAGCCAAGGGCGTGCCGGCATGCAACACCTGTCACGGCGACAAGGGTCAGGGCATGGCGACGTTCCCGCGCCTGGCAGGCCAGCACGTGGACTACACGCTCAAGCAACTCATGGTGTTTCAACGCACCGATGAGCGACCCGATGGGGCGGTGATGAAGATCATCTCGCACGGCCTGACCGTGCAGGACATGAGCGACGTGGCTGCTTACGTGCAGACCTTGCCGTAAGACTTGCGGGAGCCGGTGCGGTGCGAACCGCGCACCCAAAGAAAAAGGGCCCTGAGTCACCTCAGGGCCCTTCGTCATTTCAGCCTCAGATCACTTGGCGGCAGATGCTGCTGGAGCAGCTTCCTTGGCCGCGTGCTTCTTGGCAGCGTGCTTCTTGTGCACGGGCTTCGAAGCTGCGGGTGCCGGAGCGGCTGCGGATGCCGGAGCAGCCATGGTCTCTGCCGGCTTGGCGGCTGCGGGTGCCTCAGCAAACGAAACAGCAGCGAAGGCGGTCAGTGCGGCGGCAACAAGCAGGTTCTTATTCATGGTCTGTATTCCAGTTCAAGCATTGCTCGTATTGGCTCCGAGCGGGGTGAGCAGTCTCGGTAGTTGCCGAGCTTGCAATCACAACGTCAGCCGCAGGGGTTCGGTTTACTCAGGCGCCAAGTCAGTTGGATAAAGGCCTTGCGCAGAGCACTCTTAAGCCGGCCTTCATCTTGGATGCCTAGCCTCGCTCGGCCCCTGCGGCGATGCCTGTGTCCGCTGACGTTCGTGATGACCAGGGTCAGTGCCCTCGTATTCATCCGTTCGGCGGTCCCGTCTGAACCTCAACCTGAAGGGCCCGAATGTATCGGTCTGCACCAGCCACCTCACCTGAACTCTGCAGACTTTCTGCGCTGGGCTCGCGCGGCCCGATTCAATGTCGAAGCGGCCTTGAGAGAAGTTCCGGCGGCCTGACTCAACCCAAGCAGCCCGAGCGAAATTCCGGGCGATTCAATTGCATCTGCCGCCAGCAATGAAACTCCCCCTCGCAGACGCAGGGCCACCTCGCGGCCCTCGGTTCGCGCTCACCCCTTCCGTGGTGGCCATTGGTTTCCTTGTGTTCGCCGTCGTTTGGCTGGTCCTGCTCGGGCTCACGAACCTGACCGCTCCGGTGGACAACATCGAACAACTCACGTGGGTCAGGTCGCTCGAATGGGGCTACTTCAAGCATCCTCCTTTGCCGACGTGGCTGATCTGGATGCCCGTCAAGGTCTTTGGTCTGTCCGTCTGGGTCAGTTACCTGATGGGTGCTGTGATGGTCTTGGGTTCGTTCGCCATCATGTGGCGCTTGCTTCGCCGGTTGCGCGGCTCAGCCTTCGCTGATGTCGCGCTGCTGGCCGGCTTGAGCATGGCGTGCTACAGCAAAAGGCTCTACTCGTACAACCACAACTCGCTGCTGCTGCTGCTTTCGGTGGCCAGCGCCGCTTTGCTCTGGCAGGCCTGCACGAGCCGTCGCTTGAGATGGTGGGTTGCATTTGGCCTGTCGATGGGGCTGGGTGCGTTGTCGAAGTACGAGATCGCCCTGACGGTCATCTCGGCCTTGGTGTTCGTGTTCCATCAGCGCACCTGGCGCGATCCTGCCAATCGGCTCGGGATGCTTTGTGCCACTCTGGCTGCCTTGATGGTCTTCGCCCGGCACATCGCGTGGCTGCGAGGTCACGACTTCGGGCCCATCAGCTACGCATTCGAGTCCTCACTCGGGGTCGGTCTCAGCCTGCCGGCGCGGGCCCAACATACCTTCATGTGGCTTCTGGAACTCGGCGCGCATGGCGCGGGAACCTTCGTGCTGCTCGCGTTGGCGGCGTGGCAATTGAGGAAGCTCCGAACGGCCGAGCAGGCATCGGCAGCAAGTCGCGATATGGATCCGCGTGATCCAGCGCGGGCCTTGATACTCACCTGGGGCCTGGTGCCGCTTTGCCTCTTGGCAGCCATGGGTTTGCTGTTCGGCGTCGAGCTGAAAGGCGGCTGGGGTGTGGCCTACCTGATTTTTGCCGCTCCTGCGGCCATGGAACTCGCACCGCGAGGCTTTTGGGGCCAGGTCGATTTGAAGAAGCTGTTCCCCGTGTTCCTGGCCCTTCAGGCTTCCATGTGGGCCCAGGAGTACTCAAAGGCGGCGGGAGGTGCGGTGCCGTACGCCCTTCACCATGTGAAGTCTTTCGATTCGGATGCGTACGCGAGGGTGATTGCGGGCCCCGCTCGCGCCAAGCTCGGCGGGCCCATACGCGTGGTCAGCGGTCCGGATCCGCTGGCCAGCATGCTGGCCATCAGGCTGCCCGAAAGGCCTCTTGTCCTGATCGACGCCCGCTCGGACAGGAGCCCGTGGATCACGACAGGACTTGTGGATCGATGTGGCGCGGTCGAGCTGGGTTCGCCTGTGGCTGTTGGACTCACCGGGCACGCCGATGTGGTGCCGCCGGCGCCGGCCGAACGTTATGCCGATATTCACATTGATCCCGTGGGTGCCGAGCCGGTTGGCTCGATGCTTCCGGGTCTGTCATGGCGGGTGCGCTTGCCCAAACCCGGCGCCGCGCCATGCGAGCTCACATGAAGCCGCCGCTTGTCGATGCGTTCGAGCGGCCAGGCCGCGCCCCGTCAGTGTCTTGTGTCGTTCCTTGCCGCAACGAAGCCCCCAACCTCGCGAAGCTGCTGCCCCTGCTCAGCGTCACGTTGAGCGAGTGCAGCCGTGCCTGGGAGGTGATCCTGGTCGATGACGGCAGCACCGACGAGACTTCGGCGATGCTGCGCGGATGGGCCCAGGTGCCAGGATTTCGTGCGATCCAGCTGTCGCGCAACTTCGGCAAGGAGGCCGCGTTGAGTGCCGGGCTGCAGGCCTGCGCCGGCGAAGTCGTCGTGATGATGGACGCCGACTTGCAGCATCCACCGGCGATGATTCCCACGTTCATTCAACGCTGGCAGGAAGGTCACGACGTCGTTTATGCCAGCAGGACCGATCGATCCGACGAAAGCTGGCTCAAGCGGCGCGGCGCGGCATGGTTCTACTCGCTGGTGAACACCTCCGACCGATTCACAGTGCCAGCTGATGCCGGAGACTTCCGGCTGATGGACCGCAAGGTCGTCGCAGCGCTGCTGTCGCTGCCAGAGCGCAACCGCCTCATGAAGGGGCTCTACGCCTGGGTCGGGTTCGAGAGCGTGGGGGTTCCTTACCTGCCTGATTCACGCGCTCACGGGCACAGTCATTTCAACGCCTTGCGCTTGATCCGGTTGTCGCTGAGCGGGCTGACGGCCTTCACCACATGGCCGCTGCGCATGGTCAGCGCCTTGGGTCTGGCGATGGCGCTGCTGTCGCTCGCCTACGGCGGGTTTCTGGTGGCCGACTTCCTGATCCATGGCAATTCGGTCAGTGGCTGGACCACGATCGTCGTCAGCATGATGCTTTTTTCCGGTGTCCAGCTGCTGTCGCTGGGCATCGTTGGGGAGTACATCGCCCGTATCTTTGGCGAGGTCAAGGGCAGGCCGCTGTTCGTGATCAAACGCGACATGGGAAACGGCTTGAACACTCCCAGTCTTTTGACGCCCTCCGGTGAGTGACCCAGTCGCGCCGGCACCAGGGCCCACGGGCAGCCCTGCGGCTGCCCGTGGGCGGTCTCCGACACGGGCAATCTGCGTATGCGTCGACGACTTTGGCATGCACCCGGGCATCGACGGCGCAGCACTTCGTTTGGCCGAGATGGGCCGGGTGCACGCGATCAGTTGTCTCGTTGGTGGCACGTCGTGGACCGGGTCCAGTCCTTCACTGCGGCGCATGGACCCGCTGCGCATCGACATTGGATTGCACCTCGACTTGACCGAGACACCGCTGCTCGGCGGATCACGCCGCAGCTTGCTTGAACTGATCATCGGCAGTTATCTGCGAACTCTCGATCGCAGCGCCATTCGCGCTGAAATCCGGGCGCAACTGGACGCTTTCGATCTGGCCATGGGGCGCGGCCCTGCATTCGTCGATGGGCACCAGCATGTGCATCAGTTGCCGGTGGTTCGCGGTGAACTTCTGGCGGAATTGCGCGCCCGTGGTCGTGGCTCGCTGCCATGGATTCGGTCGACCTGCACACCGTCTGTTGTGTCGTCTCGATCGACGAAGCTGTCCGAGGTTTTCAAACCGTGGGTGATTTCGTGGCTCGGCTCTCGGGCACTGGGGTCGGCCGCGCGTCGGCTTGGTTACCCTCAGAACCGGTGTTTGTTGGGGGTCTATGACTTCAAAGGTGGGCGCAACCGCTATCAGGAACTGCTTGCCAAGTGGTTATCGGCTGCCGGCGATGGCGACTTGCTGATGTGTCACCCGAGCGCACTGACGAGCGACGGTGATTCATTGAGTCAGGCTCGCCAAGATGAGCTCGAGGTGCTCGCCAGCGACGAATTCGATACCGCCTTGCGCCGTACCGCTTTGCAACTCGTGCCCATGAGCAAGATCGTCAAGGAACTCCTCGACGGCCGCAGACCATCGATTTGAGGTGCGGGCGCGGCCTGATCGGGTGGCCCAAAGAAAAAGGGCCCTGAGTCACCTCAGGGCCCTTCGTCATTTCAGTCTCAGATCACTTGGCGGCAGATGCTGCTGGAGCAGCTTCCTTGGCCTCTGCTTTCTTCTTGGCAGCGTGCTTCTTGTGCATGGGCTTCGAAGCCGCTGGTGCCGGAGCAGTGGCGGCGGCCGGAGCAGCCATGGTCTCTGCCGGCTTGGCGGCTGCGGGGGCCTCAGCAAACGAAACAGCAGCGAAGGCGGTCAGTGCGGCGGCAACAAGCAGGTTCTTATTCATGGTCAGGTTTCCAGTTCAAGCATTGCTCGTGTTGGCTCCGAGCGGGGTGAGCAGTCTCGGTAGTTCCCGAGCTTGCATCCACAACGTCAGCCGCAGCGGTTCGGTTTACGCAACGTGAAAACTAATTCGTGGCCCATGCGATCAGGGCCACTCATCAAAGCCCTATCCAGGCCGCCACACCGATGCCCAGCGCCACCGTGCCCACGCCATAGACGCCCCACTGCAGCCAGGTCTTGCGCGTGAGCAGTGCAATGGCTGACAGCGCGATCGCGACCTGAATCAGCATCGTGGCCTGTGCCCAACGGTGGTGGTGGTGCATCGCCACTTCAGAGGCCTCATCGGCCTCTTTCGAATGCGCCTCGAAGGCTTCGGCCGCCACCTTGATCTCGGTCTTTTCGAACTGATAACGCTTGGCCTGTTCGGCGAACTTGGCCGCTTGCTCTGCGTTGGTGGTCAGCGCCGAGCCGAGCTCAGCGAGGTTTTGTTTCTGGCCCTTGGCCTGATAGAAGCTCCACTGGTTGGCAGCTTCGGTCTTTCTGATCGCCGCTTCGTTCTTGCGCATCATGGCCTCGGCCTGTGTCGCGCCGGCCTGGTACGACATCAACGCGCCGAGCGTGGCCAGGATCGCTGTCAGGACCGCGATGCGGCCCGAGAACGAGTCGCCCGCGCCGTGCGTGGCCGCGTGCTCCAGCGCATGGTCGTGCGGGCCGTGGACGTGAATTTCGCCTTCGGACATGTCTTCAAACTCCCTGGTTTGCCGTTGAGAATCCGGCCCCGCCATTCGGCGACGTGCCGGTGTGTGAACGCGCACCAGCCCTCGGCGCGCACCGTGTCACTGCTGGCCGTGCTCTCCGGCAAAGGCCACGCGGGCATGGGCGTGTTCTACCGCCGCCACCGCCGCCTTCACTTGAGCAATATCGGCCTGGGGTGAAGCACGCACCTCGACCAGAACGCCCGGCGCGCCGCTTTGCCGGGCTGCCAGCGCTTGGCCCAGTTGCTCGGACGACACCGGGGTGCCGTCCAGCGTGAGCGCCCCGGCCGCCGAGATCTGCAGCACGCTGTGCGCCGTGGCATCGGGCACATGGCAAGCGCTCAGGAACAGGCCGGCGCCAGCCAGCAGGAAGGTCGTCAGTCGGGGGCAAGAGGGCATGTGTCTTTCGGTTGGTGAGGTGTGGGGCATGCTAGCCCCGGCATGCCCTGCGCCGTGTCGCAGCACACCACCTACATGCGGTCAAGACGCGTCAGATCAAGCCGCAGCCAATCGGACCAGGGGTTTCATCAGCCCGAGTTCGTTGTGCAGTTTGGCCTCCGCTTGCCAAAGGTCGTGCTGCGTCTGCATGTCCAGCCACAACTGCGCGCCATTGCCCAGCAGCGTTCCCAGACGCAGAGCCATCTCCGCCGAGACCCCGCTGCGCTCGGCCAGCACCGCATGCAGCGTCTGCCGCGACACGCCCAGATTGCGCGCAAACGCGCTCACCGACATGCCCTTGAGGCTGGGCAACACGTCTTCGCGCAGGATGGCTCCGGGGTGGGTCGGTATGCGTTTACGCATCAGTGGCTCCTAGTGATAGTTCTCGAGATCAAGATGCACCGCGTTTTCACCGTGCCACTCGAAAGTGATGCACCAGGGGCCGTTGACGTGCACGCTGTAGCGCTTTGGTTTTCCCTGCAGCCCATGGAAATCAAAACTCGGCACGTTCAAGGCCTCAGGCGTCTTGGCGGTATCGATCGCGTCCAGACGGCGCAGCGCCCTTTGCACCAACGCTTTTTGCACCTTGGCACTGGAGCCCTTTTCGAAAAGCTCCTGCAACCCCTTGTGCTTGAACGACTCGATCATGAGCCTGAAGTGTAAATAGTATCTTTACACCTCACAAGGCCGCATCCCCTGTCGGCTTGCCCCCCCCACGAACCGCCGTGCACGCGTAACTGTGCGTTCTTGTCCGCAGGGCTGTCCGCACTGGCGGTGACCGATCCGGAGCTGGCCAACACGTGAGGGCAGCTCGCGCTTGGCGCCCTATTTTAGCTGTCCACGGATCTCGCCCGACTTGACGGTGGCGCTGTGGACGTTGATGTACAGGTTGCCGCTGTTGAGGCTTTGAATCTGATCGTCAGTGAGCTTGGTGTCGGCCGGGATCGACCACTCGTTGTCGCCGGTCTTGCTCAGGCTGACGATGACCGGGCCGTTGCCGTTGGGCATCTTGGCCTCGTGGATATGGGCCATGGTGGCTTCCATGCCCGTCACGGTCACGCTGCCGCTGATGGATTTGTCAGCAGCCACGGTGATCACTGCGCTGCCGCTGGCAGAGGTGGTGACCGGCGGAACTTCCTGCGCGCCGCTGAGGGAGATCTTCATTTCTGCGGCGGAGGCGGTGACACACAAGGCAGCCAGGCCCAGCGTGATCGCAGAAATGGCCTGCTTGCCGATCAATGAGAGTCGGTTCATGACGTTTCTCCTATGGGTTGGGGGGATCTGCTTGCAGCGGTATGACGCCACTGCCCGGTGAATGATTCACTCCGCCCGTCAACCGAGCCACTCCGGCGTGAAGGGGCTTTGAGCAAACGCCTGGGTGGAAATTCGCTGTGTTCCTTGGGGTTTGATGCGTTTTTCGTTCATGACGCTGCCAGCCGTAACGCTCGCCTCACCCAGGAGTCAGTCAAGCATTGATTTTTTGATACCCGAACAATTCAAAGTCCCTGTCGAAAAGGGAATTGATTTTCCGAATGGACGACGGACGCATTCTGTCGGCGTATCGATAGCCCTTGGGGCCGTTTGTTGACTGCGCGTCAATCTCGGTCACATTGCTGTTGATTTTGGGTAAATCGACAATGCCCACAAGGTCGCCGAATTTACCGATGTCTGACTCAAAATCTTCCACCTTGCCGATGAAGTCGACGAATTGACTCCCGCAGACGTGAGTCCAGTAATGCGCGGGGTGCATCGGCAGGTTGGTGTTTCTGCCCTGCTCGTAAACTTGATGTTCTTCCAGCAGGTCAATCCACTCGTCAAAATCATGGTTTGCCTTTTTGAGCATTTCATGATTCTCATTCAACTGGGACATCACAAGATCTTTCACCCAGGGTTTGTGGAATTTCAAATTCGGCTGATGGTTGATATCTCTTTTGAGTTGGACAAACCCTGAGTAAGCCCTGTCGTAAGGGTTGCGAACGAACGAAGCCAAACGATACCCATGCTTGGCCTCTGGCAAGCCCAGGAAGTCGGCGCAAGTCAGGTGCTGATGGATGACCCGGTTCAGATGTTCGTTGAAGTGGAAAAATCTGTTGTACGTGCTTTCATTAAATCCTGAAAGCCGCTCTGCGATGGTTTGGCTGGCCGTTTTCCACGGCAAAAACATGATGAATTTTTTGGAGTGAGAAATGACCATTTGAAATGCTTTCGCCCCTTCGAGGGTCTCGTTATGGATACTGGGTCGCGTTGTTGATATTCAAAACATACCCAATACCTGGGCATCAATGCACCTGCCTCGGTAGGGCCAAGGAGGGCGCAGATTTTATCGAAAGAGGAAATAGATCCCTAAAAAATCGGGCGTTGAACTGCGAGTGACGTGAACCGCCGCGGTCCACGGGATCGACAATCCCCACCCCGAGCCGCGCAACGCCCCCAAGGAGAATTTCCATGTCCCCCGACGAGTTGGCGCGCACGCGCCGCGATGAATATTTGCCCGCGCAGCTGGCGGTGCTGGCGGTGACCGATCCGGAGCTGGCCGACACGTTCGGGCAGTTCGCGCTGGGCGAGGTGCTGGGGCATGGCGATCTGGACACGCCCACGCGACTGATGGTGCAGCTCGCAGCGTTGATCGCCTTGCCGGCGCTGCGCGAGTACCGCGCGCTGCTGGGCGCAGCGCTGGATGCCGGGGTCACGCCCGTTCAGGCCAAAGAGCTCGCGCATCAGGCGGTGCTGTACGTCGGCCTGCCGCGCGCCATGGACTTCATCCACGCGACCAACGAGGTGCTCACCGGTCGCGGCGTGGCGCTGCCGCTGCCTGCGCAGTCGACGACCACGCCGGCCGACCGCGCCGACACCGGTCTGGCGCTCGAGCAGCAGATCTTTGGCCGCGAGACGGTCGACAACTTCTTTGCCACGGCGCCGCCCGATCAGCTGCACATCCAGCGCTACGTGGCGGCCCATGCGTTTGGCGACCACTTCACGCGCGGCGGCCTGGATGTGCGCATGCGCGAACTGCTCAGCCTGAGCATGCTGGTGGCGCTGGGCGGCTGCGAGCCGCAGGTCAAGTTGCACGTGGCGGCCAACCTGCGGGTGGGCAACGACCGCGCGCGACTGATCGATGTGATCACGCAACTGCTGCCGTACATCGGCTACCCGCGCACGCTCAACGCGCTGCGTGCGCTCAATGAGGTGCTGGCGGCCTGAGCGCACCCTCAAACGCCCGGCCGGGCGTGGACAATCTCGGGGTTTCAAACCACGAGCGATGCCATGACCACCACCACCCGATTTTTCGCATCCCTGTGCGCCTCGGCCGCGGCCCTGGCTTTGATGAGCGCGCAGCCGGCCATGGCCGAGCAGCCGGCACAGCCCACCCATTACGCGACCCAGCCGTCGCACAAGGCGGCCCACGACGGCACCACCCACAAGGCGGCCAAGAAAGCCAAGGCCAAGCCCAAGGCCAAGGCTGACAAGAAGGCCGGCGCGACAGACGCCAAGCACAACGCCCACCCGGCCAAGAAGCACGCGAAGGCTGCCGGCCAGCACAGTGGCAAGAAGGCCGCCAAGACCCAGTCGCAGGTGAAGTGAGTCGCCTGAAGGGTGCCAACATCCGGAGCAAGCACATGAAGACGATTGCATGGGGTTGTCTGCTGGCCGTCGCCGCCATGGGCGCGATGGCGCAGGAGCAAAACACGGTCAACGGCGTGTTCACCGAATCACCCGACAACGCCAAGCTGGTGGGCGCGCACCTGACCATCACCGGGCTGACGGGCAAGCGGGCGACCATGGTGTGGCCCGATGGCTCGGACCGCAAACTCAAGAAGCTGCACCAGGATTCCGCGTTGTCGGTGCTGCAGTCGGTCGGCCCCACGGGCGGCACCGACACGGTCTATCTCGAAACCAACAACAGGAAATTTCTGGTCGTGTCGGTGGGCACCTCGGGTGTCGCCAAGGGCACCAGCGCGTCGGTGACCTCGTACCGTGGCGACATCAAGTAGCCTGGGCTGTTGGCGATGAGCGGTGGCATCCACCGGGGCGCACGCTCACGCCATGACTGACATCGACCTTGTCGTTTCGCGCCTGCGGCAAGCCCGCGAAGGCCAACCTGCGCAGAGCGCTCCCGAGCTGACCGATGCTGCTGCCGGCTACGCCGCGCAAGAGCAACTGGCCCGCGAACTGGGCTGGTTTGGCCACAGCACGCCGCGCTTCTGGAAATCAGGCGGCCCCAACCGCGAGGCGGTGGCGTTTCATGCGGCGCTGCCGCCGGACGGCGTGTGGAACAGCCCGGCAGATGCCAGCGCCTGGCCGTTCACGCTGCGCGGTGTCGAAGCCGAAATCGCGCTGCGCCTGGGCGAGCCGGTCGATGCGCAGCGCGCAGCCACGCTCGATCTGGAAGGCGCGTGCAGCCTGGTCGACGCGATGTGCGTGTCGATCGAGATCGTCGATTCGCGCTGGGCCGAGCGGCTGCAGGCCAACCGGTTGGCCAAGCTGGCCGATGTGCTCTCGCACGGCGCGCTGGTGCTGGGCCACTGGGTGCCGTTCGATGCGCAGCGCGATTGGTCGGATCAGGTCTGCCGCGTGCGCGTGGGCACGCAGCCCACACAGGTCTTTCGCGGCACGCACCCCGTGGCCGATCCGGTGTTCGTGTTGCCAGCCTGGCTGCGCCACGCCACGCGCAACGGCGCGGTGGTGCCGGCGGGCAGCGTGGTGACCACGGGCACCTGGTGCGGCTTGCTGCACGCCCAACCCGGCGACGAGGTCGAGGTGGCCTTCGAGCGCATCGGCCAGGCCAGCGTGCTGCTCTAGACCTAGACCGCACGAGCGTGTAGCCCCCGAGGGCCTCGGGATGGCGCTCAGTCCTCGCGCACGCTCAGGTGCAGAGGCACGGGGCCCTGGTCGCGGTTGTGCAGCGGACGCAGCAGCAGCGCCGTCAGCTCGGGGCTGAGCGACAGGTCGAACTTGCCCTGGTTGATGCCGGCCACGCGCACGAAGCGGCTCTCTCGCTCGAGTTCATTGCGGATGACGAGCGTGACCACCTTCTCGCCCGCGCTGATGAACACCCAGTGCCGGAAGCGATCCGGGTCGCGTGCGGCGTGCACGGCGCGGCGCCAGGCGTCGAGGCGCTGCGCATGCGCGGGTGCCCGCGCCGCAGGGGCGAACACGCTGACTTCGTTGGTGAATGCCGAATGGGCGGCAATGGCGTTGTCGCGCGCGCGCACCGACACATGGGTGCTGAACGCGAATTCGGGCTCGTAGAGCACGACGTGGGTGTCGTCCTGCCAGGCGATGGCGCCCTGCTCGGTGCGCAGCCCGAAGATCAGCTCGCCCACTTGCAAGCCCTTGGCCACCACATGCTCGCCGTGCGCTTGCACCACCGCCGTGAGGATGGGCAGCAGCCGGTCGGTGGTCATGTCCCCGGCCGCCAGCGCGCCGCGCAACTCGGGCGTGAGTGCTGCGTGGTGCGGCGTCGGCGCGCCGATCTGGTGGAAGTCGGATGTGCTCGCATCGAGGCCGTCTGAGGTGGTCCAGTGCAGCAACTCGGCCTCGCCCTCGGGGCTGGATGACGCCAGCAGCAGCGCCACCTCGCGCCCGGCATCGAATGGCCCCAGTTCGATCGTCAATCGCGTGAGCAACTCGCGGGGACTGGCGGCGGGTGAGTGCTGCTCGCGCAAGAAGTCCAGCAGCTGCTCGGCCAGATCCGCATCGCCGGCGTACGCCACTGCCACACCGGGTGCGAGCGCTACCAGACGCAAAGGCGACGCCGCCACATGGCCGCCCTCAACGTCGTCAGGCGACTCGCCATCGCCCGCCATGCGCCTGACGGGCGCCACGTAATTCACGGCACCCGCATTGGCCAGCAGGCACACCGAGTTCTTGTATTTCCAGCCAGCGCAGTAGGTCACCCGGACGCCCCTTTCAGCCCCCGAGTTTGGCATTGGCCGCGTGCCGCGGCGATCAGGGACCCGAGGAATCGGTCTGACAGGTCATCGCGGTTCGCATGCCCTTGAGGAACGCACGCCGCACGCTGCCGGCGGCCAGGGCCGCGGCCACGCTTTTCGAGTAGCGCTCGGCACCGCTGAGCTTGCGCACCCAGCTGCGAAACGGCAGCACGCCTTCGGCAGCGCCCTTGAAGGCGCTCATGGCCGCGTCGCCGGCCAGATCGGAGCCACGCTCGAGCATGTCGCGGCTGGCCTTGTCGCGCGGCGCATCGAAGTCCGGTCCGAGCAACTCATCGAGCTCGGCGATCTCCGCGGCCAGGCCGGCGCAGCCCGGCGCGTCGGGCTCGCGGTAGGGGTGTCGGCGCGCCTTCATCAGCGGCTCGGGGATGGGCTCGGGCGCCACGTTGAGGTCGTTCAAGGGCGTCTCGGCCACGGTGGTCACGCGCTTGGTCTGTGGCGCGGAACAAGCCACCAGTCCCAGCACACACAGCGCAACCAGAGTTCGTTTCATGGTGCTCAAGCCGTAGTAACGTGAACCCAGTGGAGCACTGCAGCGCGCCCTGGGTTGCGCCGGAGTGAACCACATTCGCCCTTCATTTGTGCCTCTCAGAGTGGTTGCCATGTTGTTTGTGTTGTCCCCCGCCAAGTCGCTCGACTACGAGACGCCGTCGAGCGTCGCCCAGCCCACCACGCCGCAGTTCGTGGCGCAATCGGCCGAGCTCATCGACATCTTGAAAAAGCGCAGCCCGGCCGAGATCGCGGCGCTGATGGACTTGTCCGATCCGCTCGCCGCGCTCAACGTGGCCCGCTATGGCGTGTGGAGCAAACGCTTCACCGACCGCAACAGCAAGCCGGCGGTGCTGGCCTTCAACGGCGATGTGTACGAAGGCCTCGATGCCGCATCGCTGGGCGACGACGACCTGCAATGGGCGCAGCAGCACGTGCTGATCCTGTCGGGGCTGTACGGCGTGCTGCGACCGCTCGACCGCATGCAGCCCTACCGTCTCGAGATGGGCACCGCGCTCGACAACGCCCGCGGCAAGAACCTCTATGCCTTCTGGGGTGACACGCTGGCGCGGCACATCAACGAGCGGCTGAAGTCCGACGCGTCCCCGGTGATCGTGAATCTGGCCTCGCAGGAATACTTCAAGGCGGTGCGGCCCACCGCGGGCAGTCGCTGGTTGAACGCGCGGGTGGTCGAGTGCGTGTTCGAGGACTGGAAGGCCGGCACGTACAAGATCATCAGCTTTCACGCCAAGCGCGCGCGCGGGCTGATGGCGCGTTACGCGATCACCCGCCGCGCGAGCACGCCGCAGCAGTTGCACTCTTTCGATGCCGAGGGCTACGCCCTGGCGGCCGAGGCCAGCGACGAACAGCGGCTGGTGTTTCGCCGCAAACTCTGAGGAGACCGCCATGTCCGCCTCCCAAGTCACTCCTGATCTGCGCCGCTGGATCGCCGAGCAGTCGGCGCTGGGCCACACGCCAGAGACACTTCTGGGCTCGATGCTGAGCAGCGGCTGGTCGTCGAAAGCCGCCGAACAGGCGCTCGGCGAGGTGCTGCACGGACGCCCGCTCGAGGTGGACCAGGTCACCGGCTTGCCCCCGCCGGTGCCGGTTCCCGATCTGTCAGCCGCAGCGGGCGCCACCGTGATCGCCACCATGGCCCACCCGCGCGTGGTGGTCCTGGGCGCGATGCTGACGCACGATGAATGCGATGAGCTGGTGGCACTGGCCCGGCCCAAGCTCGCGCGCTCTGAGACGCTCGAACTCACCACGGGCGGCAACGCCATCCACGAGGCACGAACCAGCCATGGCATGTTCTTCGCCCGCGAGGAAAACCCGCTGTGCGCGCGCATCGAGCGGCGCATCGCCGACTGGTTCGGCTGGCCGCTCGAAAACGGCGAGGGGCTGCAGGTGCTGCACTACGGGCCGGGCGCCGAGTACAAGCCGCACTACGACTATTTCGACCCCGCCCAACCGGGCACGGCGCCGGTGCTCAGACGTGGCGGCCAGCGCGTGGCCAGCCTGGTGATGTATCTCAATACACCGACGCGCGGCGGGGGTACGGTCTTCCCGGACGTGCAGTTCGAGGTGGCCCCCGTCAAGGGCAATGCGGTCTTTTTCAGCTACGACCGGGCCCACCCGGCCACCCGCTCGTTGCACGGCGGCTCACCGGTCATCGAGGGCGAGAAATGGGTGGCCACCAAGTGGCTGCGCGAGCGCCGGTTCGAGTGAGCCGGGCGAGCGCAGCGCCTTGAGAGCGCTGCGCAAGGATGCCGGATCAGCGCTTGGGCGGACCCGAGCGCGGGCCTGACGACGGACCGCCTCGTCCGCCACCGGATCCGGAACGTGGGGGACCACCGCGTCCACCGCCGCCACCGCCCGGACGGCCACCACCGCCGCCGCCACCAGGACGCCCACCGCCCCCGCCGCCGGGGCGACCACCGCCGCCGCTCGGGCGAAAGCCGCGACCGGCGCCTTCACCGATCACCATGCGGCCCAGCACGATGGGCTCGGGCTTTTCGCCCGCAGGTGGCGCGAAGCCTTCGATGATTTCCTTCGGGATCTCGTGCTTGATGAGACGTTCGATGTCGCGCAGGAAGCCGTTTTCGTCGACGCACACCAGCGAAACCGCCTCGCCGGTCGAGCCCGCGCGGCCGGTGCGGCCGATGCGGTGCACATAGTCCTCGGGCACGTTGGGCAGCTCGAAATTGACCACGTGGGGCAGCTGGTCGATGTCGATGCCGCGCGCGGCGATGTCGGTGGCCACCAGCACCGTGAGGTCGCCGGTCTTGAACTCGGCCAGCGCCTTGGTGCGCGCGGCCTGGCTCTTGTTGCCGTGGATGGCCATCGCGCTGATGCCTTGCTTTTCAAGGAACTCGACCAGCTTGTTGGCGCCGCTCTTCATGCGGGTGAACACCAGCACCTGGTCCCAGTCGTTGGTCTTGATCAGGTGCGCGAGCAGGTCTTTCTTCATCTCGCGGCCCACCGGGTGGACCTTTTGCACGATGCTGTCGTTGGTCTGGTTGCGCCTGGCGACTTCGATCAGCGCGGGCTTGTTGAGCAAGCGGTCGGCCAGCGCCTTGATCTCGTCACTGAACGTCGCTGAAAACAGCAGGCTTTGCTTTTGCGCCGGCACGATGGCCAGCACCTTCTTGATGTCGTGGATGAAGCCCATGTCGAGCATGCGGTCGGCTTCGTCGAGCACGAAGATCTCGATGTGGCTCAAATCCAGCGTGCGCTGCTGGTGGTGGTCGAGCAGACGGCCGGGGGTGGCCACCAGGATGTCCACGCCCTTGCGCAGCCGGTCGATCTGCGGCTGCATGCCCACGCCGCCGAACATCACCATGCTGGTGAGCTTGCTGTACTTGCCGTAGGTGCGAACGCTTTCTTCGACCTGTGCGGCGAGCTCGCGTGTGGGGGTGAGGATCAGCGCGCGGATGGGCAGGCGGCCCTTGGCATCGCGCACCGCGGGCTTTTCCATCAGGCGGTGCAGCATGGGCAGCGTGAAGCCGGCCGTCTTGCCGGTACCGGTCTGGGCACCGCCGAGCAGGTCGCCGCCGCCGAGCACGACCGGAATCGCCTGGGCCTGGATGGGGGTGGGGGTGGTGTAGCCGTATTCGGTGACGGCGCGCAGCAAGGGCTCGGCAAGGCCGAGATCAGAAAAATTCATGTGGGATTGAAGCCCTCGGGCTTGCGCCAGCCGGGCTGTGGTTCGCGGCCTGCTGTTGCCCGCAAGGGGCACACCAGTCGGAAGGCGCGAGGGGTTCAGGGTGTCGGAGTCGACAGCGACGCGATGACTGGATCCGCGGCGCTGCGGTGGAGTGTAAGGGTTCCACCTGATACGTCAGGCCTTGAACGGGGCCAAAAGCCGGTCTGATCCCCTGATGGCCTGGCCACGCCATGAAAAAAGCGGGCCGGGCAAGTGCCCTGCCCGCTGTGATCAGACGCTGGTCGCGATCAGGGGCGTCCCACGGCCGTCCAGGCAGCGGCGACGGCGGCCTGTTCGACCGAGGTGATGCCGTAGAGGTCCTTGGCCGCGCTGATGGTGGCCGCGCGCGCACCGGCAAAATTGGTGCTTGAGGTCATGTAGACCGTCAGCGCGCGATACCAGATCTTCTCGGCCTTGGCGCGGGTGATGCCCGTGAGCGTGCCGGTGCCGCTGGCCACGCGGGTGTTGCCTGCCGCGCAGGTCTTGCTGGGCACGCCGGCCTTGGTGCCTTCGGACAGCAGGTAGAAGAAGTGGTTGGCCACGCCCGACGAGAAGTGCACGTCCAGGGTGCCCACGGTGCTGTACCAGCAGTCGGCGGATACACCGTCGATGCTGGGCGTGATCATCGAGCGCAGGAACTTGTTCGTGCCGCTCTTGACCACCTTCTCTCCGATCAGGTAGTCGCCTGCATCGGTGGTGTTGGCCGCGTAGTACTCGACGGCGGTGCCGAAGATGTCGCTGGTGGCTTCGTTCAGGCCGCCGGATTCGCCCGAATAGGTCAGGTTGGCCGTGCGCGCGGTGATGCCGTGGGTCATCTCGTGTGCAGTGATGTCGAGGGACACCAGCGGGCCGAGGATCGTGCCATCGCCGTCGCCAAAGGTCATGCAAAAGCAGGTGTCGGACCAGAACGCATTGGCGTATTTGGAACCATAGTGCACCTGGTTGTAAGAACCCACGCCGTTGTTGGCGATGCCGGTGCGGGCGTGCACGTTCTTGAAATAGTCCCAGGTGACGGCCGTGCCGTACTCGGCATCGACCCCCACGGTCTGCATGGCGGCTGCGGTCAGGCCGGTGGCACCGGTTCCAAACACGTTGGCCGCGGTGGTGGCGCCGGTGACCGTGAAGATGGCGCCCACGCCAGTGGTCAGGCTGTTCATGTTGACCGTGTACATGTTGCCCCTGCCCGGATCGCGAAGGTTGAGCTTGCCGGTCACCAGATCGGTGGTCAACGCCACTGTGCCGCTGTAGAGCGACTTGCCGGTGCCCGCCAGCGCCGAGGTCTTGATGTCGTTCCAGGCTTCGAGGATCTGGCCGGTGCTGGCGTCGACGATGACGTGCATCTCCATCGGCGTGCCGTCGGCTTGCTGCCCGAACAGGCGCACGTCGTAGGCCAGCGCGGGGATGTCGCCGCGGGCGTAGACCATCAGTTCCGGCGCGACGTTGTTGGTGCTCCCGCCGTACGCGTTGAATGCCAACTTGATCGCGCTGCCCATTGAAACGGTGGCGGTGCGCGCGGGGTTGATCGCTCGCGCGAGCGACATCGACGCGTTGCGGAAGTTGCCGCTGCTTTCGTTGTGCACCACCAGATCGCCGCCCAGTACGCGCATGTCGCGGAAGGTGCGGTTGAGGCGGATGTGCTGCACCCCGTCGGAGTCGACCACATGGTCGGCCACGGAGTAGGCGTGGTCGGCGCCGTGCAAGGTGTAACCCGAGAACGATTTGACGTTGGCCAGCGCGCGGTCCTCGGACTTCTTCAAATCCGCAGCCGTCAAGCTGCCGGCCCACGAGGGGCTGCCCAGACAAAGCAAAGCCGCAGCAATCGCGATGACGGTGATTTGGGTGGGGGTGCGCACGGTTACTCCTTGAAACATATCGGCTCGGGTGGTTTCGACCGGCTTGAGGCCGGGCTTGAGCGTGATCTCGGGGGTGAAACGTGAACATGTCACGCCCGATACGGTTTGTTGGCGTGTGCCGCGCTTGTCGGCGCCGGATCGGCGGCGCGTGTGCGGTGTGGCGGTGTCGAACGGCTGGGTCAGCCACCGGCGCGATCGGGTCTGCGGCCACAATACGCGCTGAGTTTTTGCCTGAGCGGCCCGGTCCGCTCAGAGCGTGTTTGCCACCCCCACACAGTCAGGTTGCCGCATGGCCCAGTACGTCTTGTCGAAACAACTGTCCGCCTGCGGCGGCCTCCACTCAACTTGTTCGCGGAGGGCCGCGTAATGGCTCAGTATGTTTTCACCATGAACCGCGTCGGCAAGATCGTGCCGCCGAAGCGCCAGATCCTCAAGAACATCTCGCTGAGCTTTTTCCCTGGCGCCAAGATCGGCATGCTGGGCTTGAACGGCTCGGGCAAGAGCACGTTGCTCAAGATCATGGCCGGCGTCGACAAGGACATCGAGGGCGAGGCCACGCCGATGCCGGGGCTGAAGATCGGTTATCTCCCGCAAGAGCCGGTGATGAACCCCGACCAGACCGTGCGCGAGTCGGTGGAAGAAGGCATCGGCGGCGTGCTGGCGGCCAAGAAGCGGCTCGACGAGGTCTATGCCGAATACGCGGCCGAAGACGCCGACTTCGACGCCCTGGCCGCCGAGCAGGCCGAGCTCGAGGCCATCATTTCATCGGCTGGTTCCGAAAACACCGACCTGCAGCTGGAACTGGCCGCCGACGCGCTGCGCCTGCCGCCGTGGGAAGCCATCATCGGCAAGCTGTCGGGCGGTGAAAAGCGCCGCGTGGCGCTGTGCCGCATGCTGCTGTCCAAGCCCGACATGCTGCTGCTCGACGAGCCCACCAACCACCTGGACGCCGAGTCGGTCGACTGGCTGGAGCAGTTCCTGCACCGCTATCCGGGCACCGTGGTGGCCATCACCCACGATCGCTACTTCCTCGACAACGCGGCCGAGTGGATCCTGGAACTCGACCGCGGATCGGGCATTCCGTACAAGGGCAACTACAGCACCTGGCTCGAGCAGAAGGAAACACGCCTCGAGCAGGAGCAAAAGACCGAGGATGCCCGCACCAAGGCGATGAAGAAGGAACTCGAGTGGGTGCGCCAGAACCCCAAGGGCCGTCAGGCCAAGAGCAAGGCCCGCATGGCCCGCTTCGAGGAACTGTCGGACGTCGAATACCAAAAGCGCAACGAGACCAACGAGATCTTCATCCCGGTGGCCGACCGCCTGGGCCATGAGGTCATCGAGTTCGAGAATGTCACCAAGAGCTTTGGCGACCGCGTGCTGATCGACGACCTGAGCTTCAAGGTGCCCGCAGGCGCCATCGTGGGCATCATCGGCCCGAACGGCGCCGGCAAGTCGACGCTGTTTCGCATGATCGCCGGCAAGGAAAAGCCCGACAGCGGCAGCGTGAAGATCGGCTCGACCGTCAAGATGGCCTTCGTCGACCAGAGCCGCGACAGCCTCGAGGCCGACAAGACGGTGTGGCAAGACATTTCGGGCGGTCTCGACAACCTGCTGATCGGCAAGTTCGTGGTGCCGTCGCGTGCCTATCTGGGCCGCTTCAACTTCAAGGGCAACGACCAGCAAAAACTGGTGGGCAACCTGTCGGGCGGTGAGCGTGGCCGGCTGCACCTGGCCAAGACGCTGATCGCCGGCGGTAACGTGCTGATGCTTGACGAGCCGTCGAACGACCTGGACGTCGAAACCCTGCGCGCGCTGGAAGACGCGCTGCTCGAATTTGCCGGTTCGATCATGGTGATCAGCCACGACCGGTGGTTCCTGGACCGCATTGCCACGCACATCCTGGCGGCCGAGGGCGACTCCAAATGGGTCTTCTTCGACGGCAACTATCAGGAATACGAAGCGGACAAGAAAAAGCGCCTCGGCGAAGAGGGTGCGCGTCCGAAGCGGGTGCGCTTCAAGGCACTCAAGTGAACCCGCTGCGCCACCTGTCGAGGCTGGCGCAAGGGCTGGCTGTGCTGTTGCCGGGGTTGCTGCTGGCCGCCTGCGCGGCAGGGCCGCACGCTGGTGGAGCGCAGGCGGCTGTGGCGCCCGCGCCGGTGGCTGCGGCCTCGGGTGTGTCGGGCAGCGGCTCCACGGCCAAGCCGGCGGCTGCTGGCGCGAGTGCGCCGGGCGCGGCTGCCGCGGGTGCACCCCGGCCGTTTGCCGAGGTGATCAAGGACGCCAAACCCGTGGCCGGGCTGCTCACGGTCTGGCAAAAGGACGAGAAGTTCTGGCTCGAACTCAAGCCATCGGACCTGAACCAGCCGTTCTTCTTGTCGCCCAAGCTCAAGACCGGGTTGGGCGAGGGCCGCTTCTTCGGCGGCCTGATGGGCGAAGAGCTCGTCGTCGAATTTCGCCGGGTGCACAACCAGGTGCAAATGCTCGCGCGCAACACCGAATTCATCGCCACGGCGAAGACACCCACTGGTCGTGCGGTGGAAGCGGCGTTTTCGCCGAGCCTGCTGTCGTCGGCTGCGGTGGTGAGCCAGCCACACCCAGAGCGCAAGTCGGTGCTCGTCGAAGCCAATGCGCTGTTCATCAACGACATGACCGGCGTGGCGGTGAGCCTGCAACGCTACTACCGCCAGGGTTACGCGCTCGACGCGCGCAACTCGGCGATCACCGATGTGCGCGGCAACCCCGATCTGCTGGTGCTCGAGGTGCTCAGCCACTACGCCACGCCCACGATTTCGCTGCCCACGCCGGGCGCGCCACCCGGCGCGCCGGTGCCCACGGCGCCGCGCTCGGTGCCCGATCCGCGCAGCCTGTTCATGACGCTGCACTACTCGCTGGCGAAGCTGCCCGAGCAGGTGATGGCCCCGCGCAAGGCCGACGGCCGCATCGGCTACTTCAGCACCAATGTGTCCGACTACACCGACGATCTGGCGCGCACGCCGCGCCAGCGCTACGTGAACCGCTGGCGGCTCGAGAAGAAGGACCCGGCAGCTGCGTTGTCCGAACCGGTCAAACCCATCACCTACTGGCTGGACCGCACCTTGCCGCTCAAGTACCGCGATGCCGTCACGGCCGGCGTGCTCGAGTGGAACCAGGCCTTTGCGGCCATCGGCTTCAAGGACGCGATCCATGTCGAGGTGCAGCCCGACGACGCCACCTGGGACACCCTGGACTTCGGCCGCGCATCGCTGCGCTGGATGACCAACGCCAACCCGGCGTTCGGCGCCATCGGGCCTAGCCATGTCGATCCCCGCTCGGGCGAGATCCTTGACGCGGACATCGGCATCGAGAGCCTGTCATCGCGCAACCTGCGCGCCTTGCGCTCGCAGGTGCTGGCCGCGCCGGTGGCTCCTGAGCTGCCCACCGAGCTGGCGGCGCGCGGCATGCGCCCCCAGGCGCTGTGCGATTACGCCGACCAGGCTGCCGAGCAGCTGGGCTATGCGTTGGATGTGCTCGAGTCGCGGGGTACCCTGGACCCAGCGGGTCCTGAAGCCGAGAAATTCGTGCAGGCCTACCTGAAGGACGTGACCATGCACGAGGTCGGTCACACGCTGGGGCTGCGGCACAACTTCCGTGCGTCTCGCGCGTACTCGGATCAGCAACTGGCCGATCCGGCTTTCACCGCAGTGCACGGCATTGCCGGCTCGGTGATGGAGTACTCGCCGATCAACCTGTCGACCCCGGATGTGCCGCTGGATCGGCAAGCCACGCCGTTCAATCCGACGCTCGGCCCTTACGACTACTGGGCGATCGAATACGCCTACCGACCGATCGCGGCCGATCAAGAGGACAAGCAGCTGTCGGACATCGCCGCGCGCAGCGCCGAGCCGCTGCTGGCCTTTGGCACCGACGAGGACAACTCGCTGGGCATCGATCCTGAAACGCTGCAGTTCGACCTGGGCAGCGACGTGGTGGCCTTTGCCCGCAAACGCATCGAGATCGGCCGCGACTTGCTCAAGCGACAGGAGTCCCGTGTGCTGGCACCCGATGCCGACTACTCCGTGCTGCGCCGATCGGTGGGCTATGCGTTGCGCGACATGGGCCGCGCCGCGACCGTGCTCACGCGGCAGATCGGCGGCGTGCGCACGGTGCGCGACCACGCGGGCAGCGGGCGGGATCCGTTGCTGCCGCTGCCGGCACCGCAGCAGCGTGCTGCACTCGATCTGCTGGCGCGAGGATTTCTGTCGGCCGACAGCTTCCACGTCTCACCCGCGCTGCAACGCCGGCTGGCGGTCGATTACCTCGAGCGCGGCGATGCGGCGATGCATGGCGATGGCGCCTTGGCGACCGATTTTTCGCTGGCCTCGCAGGTGATCGAGCTTCAGCGCAGCGTGCTGGGTCAGTTGCTGAGCGATGCCGTGGCGGCGCGGCTTCTCGACAGCGAGGACAAGCTGCCCAAGGATGCTTTGCGCCTGGCCGAGCTGTATGGCCGGCTCAACGACGCGGTGTGGAGCGAACTCGGCCAGACCGGGGACATCGCCCCGGCGCGCCGCGAACTGCAGCGAGACCATGTGAACCGACTGGCGTCTCAATTGCTGAGACCGTCCGCCCTGAGTCGCGTCGACGCGCGCAGCCTGGTGCGTGCTCAGGCGCACACGCTGCTCGATCGCATGACGGCTGCCGCCCGGCGCCCGGGGCTGGGCAGTGACGCACGCGCCCACCTGGAAGACAGCGCCGACACCCTGCGTCAGGCGCTCACCGCCAAGCTGCAGCGCACTGGCGCCTGAGGCGGTCAGCGTTCGGGTCGAACCACCACGAACCCTCGTCGGCGGCCGCCGTTGCCGGCGTCTGGGGTGTCCATGGCTGCGAACAGGTCGGCGGTGCTGACCCACACCGGCGGATATCGGTAGCGCGCCACATCCAGGATCAGAAAGCGGTCGCTCTGCTCGTCGTAGGCGGCCAGCGGCGAGATGTGCCCGCCCTTGCCCTGGCCGAGTTCGACGCGTGCGTAATTCACCACCACGTGGCGCCCGCTGCGAGCCACCGCAGCGCTGGCCACACGGCGAAACTGTTCGACGCTGCTGGCATCCGCGTGATGGACCTGGGCAAACACGCCATGCACCTCGGCCAGCGCTGCGAACTGGTCGAGCGTCATGCCCTCCTTGAGCAACACCTGAGGTGACAGGACGGCGGCTGTGCGCGCGTCGAGCACGTTGTCCTGCGTGAAAGTTCGGTAGGTCTCCAGCTCGGGCACCGGTGGCGCAGCGACCCCCATCGCATTGAGCACCATCACCAGCGTGGCGACGCCGCAGTAGGACAGGTTTTTCTGGGTGACGAACTGGGCGCTCAGCGGGCCCCAGGCACGCCTCGCCGTGCTTTGCATCAGCAACTGTTCGCCTTCATCGCTGAGCAGGCTGATCGGCGGCGTGAGTGGTGTCTCGGCCTGGGCCGAGCCCACCGTCAGCACCAGGACGAGGACCCCGGTGCGAAACCAGACTGCGAGAGCCTGGCCCATCAGACCATCAGCCGAAGTGGCAGATGTAGTGCAGGGCCTGCGTCACCTCGATGTCAAACGAGGACTGGCCGGGCACGCTGAACGACTGGCCGGCGGCGTAGTCGACCCAGTGCTGGCTGTTGGCCATGCGAACGCGGCAGCTGCCTTCGACCAGTTCCATCACCTCGGGCGCGCCGGTGTTGAAGGTCAGCGTCGAGGGCAGGATGACGCCCACGCTTTTCTTGATGCCGTCGGCCAGCACGATGCTGTGCGACACGCACTTGCCGTCGAAGTAGACATTGGCGCGCGTGCTGATGGTGGCGGTGATGTGATCGGTCATGGTGCGGGCTCGTGTGGGGTAAGGCTTGACGGCTCAGACGCTGCCGTCGTTCTTCAGGCTGGGCAGCGCTGCGCCGCCGGCTTGTGACAGCAGGCCGGTCTGCGCATAGATGGCGAGCTTGTCGCGCGTGTCGATGATGTCGAGGTTGCGCATGGTGAGCTGGCCGATGCGGTCGGCGGGCGAGAACATCGATTCGCCCTTTTCCATCGTCAACCGCTCGGGGTGGTAGGTCAGGTTGGGCGAGACGGTGTTCATGATCGAGTAATCGTTGCCGCGGCGCAGCTCGATGGTGACCTCGCCGGTGACGGCGCGTGCCACCCAGCGCTGGGCGGTCTCGCGCAGCATGATGGCCTGCGGGTCGAACCAGCGGCCCTGGTAGAGCAGCCGGCCGAGCTTGCGGCCGTTGTCGCGGTACTGCTCGATGGTGTCTTCGTTGTGGATGCCGGTGACCAGCCGCTCGTAGGCAATGAACAGCAGCGCCAGCCCGGGGGCTTCGTAGATGCCGCGGCTCTTGGCTTCGATGATGCGGTTTTCGATCTGGTCGCTCATGCCCAGCCCGTGACGACCGCCGATGCGGTTGGCTTCGAGCAGCAGCTCGACCTGGCTGGCGAAGGTCACGCCGTTGAGCGCGACCGGACGGCCCTCTTCGAAGCGCACGGTGACTTGCTCGCGCTTGACTTCAACGTCGTCGCGCCAGAAGGCCACGCCCATGATGGGCTGCACGATCATCACGCCGCTGTCGAGGTGCTCGAGGTCCTTGGCCTCGTGCGTCGCGCCCAGCATGTTCGAGTCGGTCGAGTAGGCCTTTTCGGCCGACATCTTGTAGGCGAAGCCGGCCGCGCTCATGAACGCCGACATCTCGGCGCGACCGCCGAGCTCGTCGATGAAGGTCTGATCAAGCCACGGCTTGTAGATCTTGAGCGCCGGATTGGTCAGCAGCCCGTAGCGGTAGAAGCGCTCGATGTCGTTGCCCTTGAAGGTGCTGCCGTCGCCCCAGATGTGGACGTCATCTTCCTTCATGGCGGCCACCAGCATCGTGCCGGTGACGGCGCGCCCGATCGGCGTGGTGTTGAAGTAGGTCACGCCCGCGGTCGAGATGTGGAACGCGCCGCTTTGCAGCGCCGCGAGGCCTTCGGCCACGAGCTGTGCGCGGCAGTCGATCAGGCGCGCTTTTTCAGCGCCATAGAGCATCGCCTTGCGAGGGATCTCGTCGTAATCGGGCTCGTCGGGCTGGCCGAGGTTGGCGGTGTAGGCGTAGGGCAGGGCGCCCTTGTTGCGCATCCAGTGCAGCGCAGCACTGGTGTCCAGGCCGCCGGAAAACGCGATGCCGACCTTCTGGTCGACTGGAAGATGTTGAAGGATGGTGGACATGTTTCGGGTTCGAGCAACGGGCTGGGAGAAGAGCGCAACCGAGCGTGGGGCGCGGCTTGCCCTCCTATTCTCGCCGCTGCGCCCGGGCGCAGCGCTGTCAGTCCCGTGCGGGCGTGCGCAATCGGCGCAAGGTCATCTGCAGCACAAGCGCGTCGGAGCTCGCGCGATGGCGTTGCAGTTTCAGCTCCTGGCGCACCTGCGTATTGGCTGCCTGCCAGTGTTTGGCCTCGGATTCGCTCAGCAGCGTGCGCAGGCTGTCCAGGCGAAACGATGGCGACAGCGCCGCGGCTTCGAACAGCGTGCCCAGCCAGCTGTAGTCGTTGCCCCAAGCATCGGTGTAGACCGTCTTGCCGCGCAGTGCCCGGTTGAGTTCGTGCGCCAGTTCGCTCGGCGGGCGCCCATGCTGCACGGCCGAGTCGCGCGTGATGTGATGCAGCCTCTGGGCCGCGGGATCCCAGTGCGTCCAGTGAGGCTCGGGCCGCACCAGCGAGCAAAAGCAACTGCCGTTTGGCATCACGTAGCCGATCTCCACCGGGTAGCTGTCTCGACCGAAGCCCGAGGCCTCGACGTCCAGAACGATCGGCATCGAGTCATCACCTTCTGGGCTTTCGGGCTCCGGTACCAGGCTCATGCAAGAAGCCTAAGCAAAGAACGTGACAAGGGCCACAGGGCCAGCCCCGATGTCTCAGGGGTTCAACCGGTTCGGTCTGATCTCGACCGAGCGGTCGCCTTCGCTGACCCACAGCGTGCCGTCTTGCACCGTGACTTGCAACTGCATGTTGCGTTGCGCCAGCGCGGCGAGCGCCTGGCTTTGCACCGGGTCGATCTGCCACACCGCCACGTTTCGCGTGCGGGTGATACGGGTTTCGATGCCGCGCCACCACACCGGCGTGCTCGCGGTGTAGCTGAGCACGGTGACGCGCTCGGCGCGTGGACTGGCCTTGAGGATGCGCCGCTCGTCGGGCTGGCCGACATCGATCCAGTGCGTGATCTGCCCGGTGAGGTCCTTTTGCCAGAGGTCCGGCTCTTCGGTGTCCCACAGGCTCTTGGCCAACTCGAGCGCCCCGTTGCGCGGATCGGCGGGCACATGAAGCGCATAGGCCAGCACCCGGATCATCATGCGTTCGTCGGTTTCCGACGGGTGACGGGCGATGGTCAGCGAGTGATCGCCGTAGACGTTGCGGTCCATGTCGCTGATCTGCAGGCTGGCTTTGTAGATGGTGGCCTTCAGTGCCATGGCGACGTCCCGTTGAGATTCAATCGCGCATTGTCGGACCACCGCCCGTGGCGGCGCGACAATCCGCCCCCCACCTGCAGCTATCGGTCACCACCATGAGCATGAAGAAATTCGACCTTGAAAAGAACAAGGCCCTGAAGATCAACGGCCAGATGAAGGCCGCTGGGGTGCCCGGGCGCTTCGCGCAGGGCTCGGGTGCCGTGGTCGACAAGCGCGAGCAGCGCCGGCTCGATTCGCAAGCCGGTCTGGTGCCATTTGCCTGCAAGCTGCCCGCCGAACTGGTCGCACGGCTGAACCAACGCGCTGCGACTCACGAGGGCGGCGTGAATGCCTTGCTGGCCGGGTGGATCAACGACGCGCTGGGTTGAGCGTCGCCAGCCTTGAGGGGGGCGAAAGGAATCGCCCATAAAAAAACGCGGCCGAAGCCGCGTTTTTCGAAAGCCGAACCGGTGCGCTGTTTACAGCACGCGGATGTTGGCTGCCTGCAGGCCCTTTTGGCCTTGCTTGACTTCAAATTCGACCTTCTGGTTTTCGACCAGGGTCTTGAAGCCGGTGCCGGTGATGTCACGGAAGTGGGCGAAGAGATCAGCGCCGCCTGCATCTTGAGCGATGAAGCCGTAGCCCTTGC
Organism: Burkholderiales bacterium; assembly: GCA_947372225.1. Taxonomy (GTDB): domain Bacteria; phylum Pseudomonadota; class Gammaproteobacteria; order Burkholderiales; family Burkholderiaceae_C; genus PBB1. The sequence continues at coordinate 36,929 of CANBSV010000001.1, forward strand.
TCTCGTTGAACCACTTCACGGTACCTGTTTGCGTCGTCATGGACGTATTCCTATCAATCAAAAAAATATGCGGCTGCACATGCTGCCGCATGCAGAGACACTCAAGATCGAACTGGGGATTTCTTACGATCCCGCTTCAGAACAGAAGCAGGTGAGCTGAGATCACTAGCAACCACGGTCTTTCGTATACCTGTGCTCGGAATGTACTCCATCGAGTGCCGGTGCAAAGCCCTGATTTGGGCTTTTGATGAAACACTATCTTCTTTTGTTCGGAACCCATCGCATGCAATTGATTGATTTCGAACTGCGCGGCGAGTACATCGCGCTCGATGCGCTGCTCAAGGCAATGGGCCTGGCGCCGAGCGGTGGGGCCGCCAAGCTCATGGTCGCCGAAGGCCGGGTGCAAGTCGATGGCCGCGACGAGTTGCGCAAGACCTGCAAGATTCGCGCAGGTCAGGTGGTGTCCCTGGCGGGCGTGCGCATCAAGGTTCTGGCGCCCTCGGCTGGAGCCACTTCGGCCGATTGACCTGCTCACGCCCGGGTTGATCCGGGGCATGTCCGCGCGATCAGGGTTGCGGTGTAATCGGCGACCCCGTTGCCCCCTGAGGCCTGAATGCTGCTGAAACCTTCCTGTGTCGCCGCGAACGATCTGCCGCAAGTCCTGGCCGACACCGGCCACGCGGCGCTGGACGCCGCCGCTGTGTGTACGCTGGTCGGTGTCGACGCGGTGGCGCTCGCGGCACTCAAGCCGGCCTGGAACGACTTGCCACCCGACAATTTCCTTCGCGACGGCGGCCGCTACCGGCGGCGGCGGCATTCGTGCTTCGTGGTGCGCGGCCGGGATGTCGAGCAAGTACCTCACCGTGCGCACTGGCAACCCGTCGACTACAACGCGTTGCATGGCGGGCTGGATCGAATGTTCGAACCCATGGCCACGGCCGTGACGGCGCAGCCCGCGTGGGCCGGGCTGCTGCGCGGACTGGCGGGCGTGTGCTCGGCGGTCAAGGGCGAGCAGCCCTGGTACGTCGAGGCGCATCAATTCCGCATCGACACCACCGACGGCATCGGCCGGCCCACGCCCGAAGGCGCGCATCGCGATGGCGTGGACTTCGTGGTGGTGGCGCTGGTTGATCGCCACGGGGTCAAGGGTGGCGAGACGCGCGTGTTCGACGCCGAGGGTCCTGCCGGCATCCGCTTCACCATGACCGATTCGTGGACCTTGCTCATGCTCGACGACGAGCGCGTGGTCCATGAGACAACGCCCATCCAGCCCCTGGCCGCTGACGGCCACCGCGACACACTGGTGCTCACCTTCAGGCGTGGTGGATTCCAGAACCCTCCGCGCCAGGCCTCCGGCGCGGTCTAAACCAGCCGGATGTCGGCCAGCGGCTCGGCGCCGAAGTCGGGGCGCTGGAGGTACGCCAGGATTCTGGTGGCGGTGGCCTGTGCACTGACGAGTTGACCGTGGCTGTGCAGCCGCTCGAAGTTTTCGCGGGCCGGAAATCCGCCCGGGTTGGCTGATCGCAGTTGCCGTTGCATGTCGGTGTCGATCACGCCCGGCGCCAGCGAAACGATGCGCGCTGCCGCTGGCCCGCCGCTGGCCTCGCGATGCGCTTCGTCGAGCGCCACGGCGCGCGAATAGTGATCCATGCCGGCCTTCACGCCGCAATACAGCGCGCTGCCGGCGATGGCGTGCCGTCCCAGGCCGGACGAGATGTTGAGCACGCGGCGATCAGCACGCCACGCGATGCTGGCGCGCAAGAAGCTCGCGGTGAGCAGCACCGTGGCTTCCAGCCCGACGCGCAGCGCGGACGACAACTCGGCGTTGCTGCAGCCGTCCACCGCTCCCACCGTCGGGATGACGCCGGCGTTGTTGATCAGCAGCGCTTGATCAAAGCGCTGCGCGTCGAACGCGCGCAGCCAGCGCTCGACCTCGTCGGCCACCGCCAGGCTGTCGCTCAGGTCGCGCGGCCACTCTTCGAGTTGAACCTGCGCTTGAGCCGCCTGCTGCGCGAGCGCGGGGTGTGTTTGGCGCGACAGGCACAGCATCACGGTGCCCGGCTGCAGCAGTTGCTCCGCGAGTGCGGCGCCCAGGCCCCGCGAGGCGCCGGTGAGGATGACGAGGCGGTGGTTCATGGCAGGTTGAATTTGTCGATCTGTGGCTTCAGAAGGGCGCTGCGCTGCACAGGCTCAAGGGTGCGCCGGTGAGCGGGTGGTGCAGTTCGAGCCGCGTCGCGTGCAGCATCAGCCGCGGGTGCATCGCGGCCGCATCGGGCGGCGCGTACAGCGCATCGCCTTCGATCGGGTGCCCGATGGCCTGCAGGTGCACGCGCAACTGGTGCGAACGCCCGGTGACGGGCTGCAGCAAGACCCGAGTGCTGTCGTTCGTCGTGTCGCGTGACAGCACCCGGTAGCGCGTCAGCGACGGCTTGCCGTGCACGTGATCGACCCTTTGCCGCGGTCGCTGCGGCCAGTCTGCCGCCAGCGGCAGGTCGATCTCACCGTGGTCTTGTTCGATGAGTCCGCTGACGCGCGCTTCGTAGTGCTTGCTCACTTCGCGCGACTCGAACAGCCGGCTGAGTGCTCGCTGCATCTCGGCGCCGCGTGCGAGCAGCAGCAAGCCCGAAGTCGCCATGTCCAGGCGATGCACGATCAGCGCATCGGCAAAGGTGGCCTGCACGCGACGGGCGGCGTTGTCGGCCTTGTCGGGCCCGCGCCCCGGCACCGACAGCAACCCCGCGGGCTTGTCGATGACGACCAGCGTGTCGTCCGAGTGCACGATCACCAGCGCCCCCGAGGGCGGCGGCTGATGGGGAGGGAGTTCACGCTGGGGCACGCGGCGATGATGGCATCGGCTACGCTCAAGGCGTGTTTGAAGCCTTCGAGAAGTCGCTCGACCCCTATCCCGCCGCACCACCAGCCACGCCGCCACGCGGCCTGTGGCGCTTTGTCTGGTCCTGCACCGGGGGGGCGCGCGCGCTGATCGCCGCCATGGCGGTGCTGACGTCGTTGATCGGCGTGTTCGAGGCCTACCTGTTCAACCTGCTGGGCGACGTCGTGCAGTGGCTCAGCCGCGTCGATCCGGCCAGGCTGTGGACCCAGGAAGGCCACCGCCTGTGGCTGCTTGCGGCCGTTTTGCTGGGCAGTCCGCTGGTGGTGGCCTTGCAGACGATGGTCAAACACCAGGGCATGGCCGCCAACCTGCCGATGCGGTTGCGCTGGAATTTCCACCGCTTGATGCTCGGTCAGAGCATGCAGTTCTATCAGGACGAATTTGCCGGGCGGGTGGCCGCCAAGGTGATGCAGACCGCGCTGGCCGCGCGCGATGTGGTGTTCATCCTGTGCGACATCATGGTGTTCGTGGTGATCTACTTCGCCACCATCGTCACCCTGGCAGGCGGCTTCCACGCGTGGCTGCTGCTGCCGTTTCTGGGCTGGCTGGTTTGCTACTCGGCGGCCGTTTGGTATTTCGTGCCGCGGCTCGGGCGGGTGGCTCGGGCGCAGGCCGATGCCCGCTCTTTGATGACCGGGCGCGTCACCGACGCGTACACCAACATCGCCACGGTCAAGCTTTTCTCGCATGCCGGTCGCGAGGCCGGTTACGTGCGTTCTGCGATGCAGGAATTCATCGCCACCGTGTACCGCCAGATGCGGCTGTCGAGCGCCTTCGAGATCATCAACCACCTGTTGAGCATGCTGCTGATCGTGTGCACTGCCGGCGCGGCGCTCGTGCTGTGGACGCGCGGTGGTCTGGGCATCGGCGCGGTGGCCGCGGCCACGGCGATGGCATTGCGCCTGAACGGCATCTCGCACTGGGTGATGTGGGAGATGTCGTCGCTGTTCGAGCACATCGGCACGGTGCAAGACGGCATGAACACGCTGTCGCGGCCGCGACAGGTGCTCGATGCGCCGGGCGCTGTGCCGTTGCAGGTCAGCCGCGGCGAGGTGCGCTTCGAACAGGTCGGCTTCGCCTATGGCGGCACCAAGCCCGTGATCGACGGCTTGAGCCTGCACATCCGCGCCGGCGAGAAGATCGGGTTGGTCGGCCGCTCGGGCGCGGGCAAGAGCACGGTCGTCAACTTGCTGCTGCGCTTTTACGACGTGGAGTCGGGCCGCGTGCTGATCGACGATCAGGACATCGCCCTGGTCACGCAAGACAGCTTGCGCGCGCAGGTCGGCATGGTCACGCAAGACACCTCGCTGCTGCACCGCTCGGTGCGCGACAACATCCTCTACGGCCGCCCCGACGCCAGCGACGCCGACATGGTGTCAGCCGCACAGCGCGCGGAGGCGCATGACTTCATCGTCTCGCTCACCGATCCCACCGGGCGCACGGGCTACGACGCGCATGTGGGTGAACGCGGCGTCAAGCTGAGCGGCGGCCAGCGCCAGCGCGTTGCCATTGCTCGGGTGATGCTCAAGGACGCGCCGATCCTGCTGCTTGATGAGGCCACCAGCGCGCTCGACAGTGAGGTCGAGTCCGCCATCCAGGCCAGCTTGTACCGGCTGATGGAGGGCAAGACGGTGATCGCCATCGCGCACCGGCTGTCCACCATCGCCGCGATGGACCGCCTCATCGTCATCGAACACGGTCGCGTCGTCGAAGAGGGCGATCACGCCAGCCTGCTCGCGCAAGGCGGCCTGTATGCGCGGCTGTGGGCGCATCAAAGCGGCGGCTTTCTGGGGCTCGAGCCCGACGACGCTGCGGCGCCGGCGACCTGAGCCTGGAGGCGGGCGGAATCAGTCGCGGCAGATGTAGGCGGGGCGCCCGTCGTCAGTGGTGCCGGCCGGTGGCTGTGGCTGCCACATCACCACGGATTCGACCTGGCGGGCGAGCTCGAAGTCCTTGTCGGTGATGCCGCCGGCGTCGTGGGTGGTCAGTCGCACCGTCACGCTGGCGTACGACACCGCCAGATCCGGGTGGTGCCAGGCCGCCTCAGCGAGGTGGCCGATCGTGTTGACCACCATCAGCGTGGCGCGCCAGCCGCTGGTCTTGAACACGCGCTCGAGGTGGCCACTCGCGTACCGCCAATGCGGAAGGGACTGGCGCAATGGGTCTGCGAGCTGCGCCTCGGTGTACACGCCACCGGCGGCGGGGTCTGGTGCTGAGGTCATCGTGGGCTCCTGGTGCGCGACGGTGGGCATGTTCGCACGGCCCTACGCCTTCCCGGGGTACCTGCGGCGGCTACGATCCCGCGCTGTTGCCAACCCCACGAAAAGCCCGCCGATGGCCTCCAGCCTGCTCGCCCTGATCGACGACATCGCCACCTTGCTCGACGACGTGGCGGTGCTGACCAAGGTCGCTGCCACCAAGACCGCCGGCGTGGTGGGCGACGACCTGGCACTCAACGCGCAGCAGGTGGCCGGTGTGGCGGCCGATCGCGAGTTGCCGGTGGTCTGGGCGGTGGCCAAGGGCTCGGCGCTCAACAAGCTGATCCTGGTACCCGCCGCGCTGGGCATCAGCGCGCTGGCACCGTGGGCCGTGACGCCGCTGCTCATGGCGGGCGGTCTGTACCTGTGTTTCGAGGGCTTCGAAAAGCTCGCCCACAAGTTCTTGCGCCACGCATCGGAAGACGAGGCGCACGAGGCCCGCGTGATGCAGGCGCTGGCCGATCCGGCGGTCGATCTGGTGGCCTTCGAGCGCGACAAGATCCAAGGCGCCATCCGCACCGATTTCGTCCTCTCGGCTGAAATCATCGCGATCACGCTGGGCACGGTGGCGAACTCGCCGCTGCTGTCGCAGCTGACCGTGATGGCGTCTATCGCCGTGGCGATGACCGTTGGCGTGTACGGCGTGGTGGCGTGCATCGTGAAGCTCGACGACGTCGGGTTGCACCTGAGCCTGCGCCCGGGCAGCAGCGCATGGGCAGGCGCGGTGCGCCGCCTCGGATTGGTCATCCTTCGCGCTGCGCCGCACCTGATGCGCACGCTGGCAGTGGTCGGCACGGCGGCGATGTTCCTCGTTGGCGGCGGCATCCTGACGCACGGCATCCCGGCGCTGCACCACCTGATCGCAAACGTCGCTGCCCGCGCCGGCGGATGGTGGGAGGCGGTGCTGCCCACGCTGCTCGACGGTGTGTGCGGCGTGCTGGCGGGCGCCTTGGCGCTGGTGGTGTGGACCGTGGGGCGCAAGCTCTTCGGCCGGCCGGCGGCTGCCGCTTGAGTCGCGCCCCGGCGCCGGCCACGCGCAGGCGCGCTGCGCCATGACGTTGCTGCTCGCGCCCATGGAGGGCATGCTCGATCACACGCTGCGCGACATCCTCACCCGGGTGGGTGGCATCGACCGGTGCGTGTCGGAGTTCATCCGCGTGTCCGGCACCCTGCTGCCCGAGCGGGCGTTCCTGCGCATCGTGCCCGAGCTGCGCCACGGCGGGCGCACCCGATCGGGGGTGCCGGTGCGCGCGCAGCTGCTGGGTTCCGATCCGGTGTGTCTGGCCGAAAACGCGGCGCGGCTGGCGACGCTCGGGCCGCACGGCATTGACCTGAACTTCGGCTGCCCCGCCAAGGTCGTCAACCGCCATGGCGGTGGCGCCGCGCTGCTCGACGATCCCGGGCGGGTGGCGGCCATCGTGTCTGCGGTGCGCCGCGCCGTGCCGCGCGAGATGCCGGTGTCGGCCAAGATGCGCCTGGGCAACGAGAGCGACGCACGGGCGGTGGAATGCGCGCTGGCGATCGCCGGCGCCGGCGCCGACGAACTGGTGGTGCACGCGCGTACCAAGGCGCAGGCCTACCGCCCGCCGGCCTACTGGGAGCGCGTGGCCGATGTGCGTGCCGCGGTCAATATCCCGGTGGTGGCCAACGGCGAGATCTGGAACGTGGCCGACGCGCTGCGCTGCCGCGAGCTCTCAGGCTGTCACGCGCTCATGCTCGGGCGCGGCATGGTCAGCGACCCGGGGCTGGCGCTGGCCATCGTGGCGGCGAGCCGCACGCAGCCTGCGCTTGTGTCGGCCGAAGGCGGGGCGTGTGCGGTCAAGGTGCCCACGTCCATCGGCTGGGCCGACTTGCACCCGCTGGTCGCCGCGTTCTGGGACCTGGTGCAAGCGCGTGGCGATCTGGCCGAGCGTCACCGCCCGGGCCGGCTCAAGCAGTGGCTCAACCAGCTGCGCCGCTGCCACCCGCAGGCCGAAGCGCTTTACGGCGAGCTGCGCGTCATCAGCGACCCGAAGCGCATCACCGAACACCTGGCGGATGCGGGCCGCTGACTCAGCGACTCAATGCGTTTGCTGAATCCCGGCGATCGCCCATTCCCGGCTGCCATCGCGTGGCTTGACGAGGTGCCAGACTTCGTTGAAAGGCTCGGCGTTTGCGCCAGCCGCTTCGCTGATCAGCCCGTGGAATCGCACGCTGACGATCTGCCGCTCGGCTTCATCCGAGAAGTCGACCACCTCGGCGTCGACCCGCACCACATCGGTTTGCTGCGCGGCGCCTGAGCGGTCCTGCAGATCAAGCTTGATGGCCGCAAACATCTCGGGCGTGGTGAACTGGCGCAGGTCGTTCAGGTCGGCGCTGTCGTTGGCCGCTTGCAGCCGGATGAAGATCATCTTGGCGATGCGCTCGAAGCCCGGCTGATCGAAGCCCACCGGCACCAGTGGCGATGCGCTGAACGCTGCCGGCGCGGGCATTGCGGCTGCTTCCACAGGAGCCGATCCGGTGCTGCCCGGCGACCATGACGGCCCGGCCCCTGCAAACTGGACACCGTTGGCGCCCGCCATTTGGCGCGGCGCTGACGAGCCGCTCATGCGGCCCATCACGAAGCGGATCGCCATGAAGGCCAGCAGCCCCAGCAGCACCATGGTGATCAGGCTGCCGAACTCGCCGCCCATGCCGAAGTGGCTCATCAACGCGGCCAGACCAAGCCCGGCGGCCAACCCTGCCAGCGGACCCATCCACGAGCGGCGTGGCGCCGCCGGCGCCACGCCGGGGGCCGTTGGAGCGGGTGCGGGCGCGGCCTGAGCGGGCCGCGCCGGTGCGGCGTCGGGCGTGCTGCGCGGCGGCAGGCTGCGCTGCATGCCTGATGAGCCACCGCCACCGAGGCGTTTGGCCTCGACCGGCGCGGGGGCCACGGTAAAGGCAGCGGTGAGCGTCAAGGCCAAGGCCAGGATCCAGCGATTCATGCAAGCGTCCTTCAGTGATCGATATCGAGATCACTCGTAACTGGGGCCGGGCCCGACCGAATCAAGCGAATTACTTGGCCCAGGTGTCCTTCAACGTCGCGGTGCGGTTGAACACCGGCCGCTCGGTCGTGTGGTCCTTGCGGTCGGCCACGAAGTAGCCGTGGCGTTCGAACTGGAAGTGGTCTTCGCGCTGTGCGGTCGCCAGTCCGGGCTCGAGGAAGGCGGTGATGGTCTTGTGGCTGTTGGGGTTGATCACGCTGAGGAAGTCGCGACCGCCTGCATCGGGTTGCGCTTCGGTGAACAGACGGTCGTACAGACGCACCTCGGCGGGAATGCCGGTGGCCACGCTGACCCAGGTGATCACGCCCTTGACCTTGACCGCGTCGGCACCGGGTGTGCCGCTCTTGGTGTCGGGCACCAGTGCTGCCAGCACGGCGGTGATGTGGCCGCTTTCATCCTTCTCGCAGCCCACGCACTCGATCACGTAGCCGTACTTCAGGCGCGACCTGGTGCCCGGATGGGTCACGCCGGCGGCGTCAGTGCGTGGCGGGCTGAGCCGGAAGAATCCCTTGCTGGGCTCTTCCATGAAGTCTTCGCGTTCGATCCACACCTCGTTCGTGAGCACGAATTCGCGCTGGCCGCGCTCGGGGTGTCCAGGGTGCACCGGCGCGTGGCAGGGCTCTCGGTGCGACTCGCTGCCAAACACGTCGGCAAAGTTGACCAGCTTGAGCTTGAGCGGATCGAGCACCGCACAGGCTCGCGCAGCCTTCGGGTCGAGGTCGTCGCGCAAGGCAATGTCGATCGACGAATAGTCCAGCCAGCCGCCCGACTTGCTCACGCCGCTGCGCTCGGCGAGCAGTTGCAAGCTGGCGGCGGTGTAACCGCGACGACGCATGCCGACCAGCGTGGGCATGCGCGGATCGTCCCAGCCTTGCACATGGCCTTCTTCGACCAGTTGCCTAAGCTTGCGCTTGCTGGTCACGATGTAGGTGATGTTGAGCCGCGCGAATTCGTACTGGTGCGGGCGTGGCTGGCGTGTCAGGCCCAGTTCGCACAGCGTGTCGAGCAGCCAGTCGTAGAACGGCCGCTGGTCCTCGAACTCGAGGGTGCAGATGCTGTGGGTGATGTTCTCCAGCGCGTCTTCGATCGGGTGCGCGTAGGTGTACATCGGGTAGATGCACCAGGCATCGCCGGTGTTGTGGTGCGTGGCGCGCTTGATGCGGTAGATGGCCGGATCGCGCAGGTTGATGTTGGGCGAGGACATGTCGATCTTGGCGCGCAGCACCGCCGCGCCATCGGGCAGGTGCCCGTCGCGCATTTCGCGAAAGCGCGCCAGGTTCTGCTCGGGCGTGCGGGTGCGAAACGGGCTGTCGGTGCCGGGTGTGTTGAAGTCGCCCCGGTTGACGCGCATCTCGTCGGGGGTTTGCTCGTCGACATAGGCCAGCCCCGCGCCGATCAGCGCTTCGGCCGCCCGGTACATGAAGTCGAAGTAGTTGCTCGCGTAATACAGGTGGGTGCGCATGGCCACCGGGTGTCGCGGATCGGGGGCTTCCCAGCTGAACCCCAACCAGGTCACCGCGTCGATGATCGCCTCGACGTACTCCTGCTCTTCCTTTTCCGGGTTGGTGTCATCGAAGCGCATGTGGCACACGCCGCCATAGTCGCGCGCCAGCCCGAAGTTCAGGCAGATGCTCTTGGCGTGGCCGATGTGCAGGTAGCCGTTGGGTTCGGGCGGAAAGCGTGTGCGGATGCGCGCCGGGTCCGCCGCTCCCATGGCGTGGTGGGCCGCGTCGCCAGGGGTGCCGGCGAACTTGCGGTTGTCGTAGGTGCCTGCCGCCAGATCACGCTCGATCACCTGTCGCAGGAAATTGCTCGGTTTGGTGTCGTCGGGCGTGGTCGGTTGGGTGGGTGCGGTCATGGGGCGGGCGCTGTTGGGCGCGGTGCAGGAAAGGCGTGATCGGCCTCGGGTTGGCGTGGGGTGATTATCCCCCCCGGCCTGCGCCGGAACACCTGCTCAGCGCCGCCTCGAGCCGCCACCCAGAATGCTGCCCAGCACGCCGCGGATGATCTCTCTGCCGACTGCCGAGCCCATGGTGCGCACGGCCGAACGCGCCATCGACTGCGCCAGGCCGTCGTGACGGCCGCCGCGCGGTCCGGTGCTGCCGAACAGGATGTCGCCGATGCCCCCCATCAGGCCGCCGCCGTCATCCGCCGAGGGTGCGGCTGACGGTGCGCTCTGGCGCGCTGCGGTCGGACTGCTGCTCGCTGATTCGTCCGGGGCGCTGGCGCTGCGGCCCTTGAGTTTTTCGTAGGCGGATTCGCGGTCGATGTGTTTTTCGTAGACGCCGGCGACCAGTGAGTTGTCGATCAACGCCTGGCGCTGCGCCGGCGTGATCGGTCCGATCTGGCTGCCAGGCGGCACCACGAACACCCGCTCGGTCACGCTCGGGCGGCCCTTGGCGTCGAGAAAGCTCACCAGGGCTTCGCCCACGGCGAGTTCGGTGATCGCGGTTTCGATGTCCAGCCCCGGCTTCGCGCGCATGGTGCTGGCGGCGGCCTTGACCGCTTTCTGGTCGCGAGGAGTGAACGCGCGCAGCGCGTGCTGAACCCGGTTGCCGAGCTGCGCGAGCACGCTGTCGGGGATGTCGAGCGGGTTTTGCGTCACGAAGTACACGCCCACGCCCTTGCTGCGCACCAGTCGAACCACGAGCTCAATGCGCTCGACCAGCGCGGCGGGTGCTTCCTTGAACAGCAGGTGCGCTTCGTCGAAGAAGAACACCAGCTTGGGCTGATCGAGATCACCCACTTCGGGCAACTGCTCGAACAGCTCGGACAGCATCCACAGCAAGAAGGTGGAATACAGCCGCGGGCTGTTCATCAACTGGTCGGCTGCCAGGATGTTGATGACACCCTTGCCCGACTCGGTCTGCATGAAGTCAGCGATGTTGAGCATGGGCTCGCCGAAGAACTGGTTGCCGCCTTGTTCCTCGATCTGCAGCAGGCCGCGCTGGATGGCTCCGATGCTGGCCGCGCTCACGTTGCCGTACTCGGTGGTGAAGTCGCTGGCGTTGTCGCCCACGTGCTGCAGCATGGCGCGCAGGTCCTTCAGGTCGAGCAGCAAGAGGCCGTTGTCGTCCGCGATCTTGAACACCAGACTGAGCACGCCTTGTTGCGTCTCGTTGAGTGCCAGCATGCGCGCGAGCATCAGCGGGCCCATGTCGCTCACGGTGGCGCGCACCGGATGTCCCTGAGCTGGTTTTCCGCTCTTGGGATCGCCCGCATACACGTCCCACAGCATGGCCGGGCAGGCCACCGCCTGCGGCTCATCGAGCCCGCGCTCCTTGAGCACCGCGGCGAGCTTGTCGCTCACGCGTCCGGTCTGCGTGATGCCGGTCAGGTCGCCCTTCACGTCGGCCATGAACACGGGCACGCCGATGCGGCTGAAGTTCTCGGCCAGTGTTTGCAGCGTGATCGTCTTGCCCGTGCCGGTCGCCCCGGTGATCAACCCGTGGCGGTTGGCCAGCTCGGGCAGCAAGTGGCATTCGGTGTCGCTGTGCTTGGCAACCAGGATGGGCTCGGCCATGGGGGGCTCCAGAAAACGAGGGGGCGGGGGCGGGCTCAGACGCAGCCCGGTTGGCGCAGGGCGGCCCGTAAAATTCCAGTCTATCCAACAAACAAGGCAGGCTGCGCCATCGCATCGCCTGAGCAGGAGGCGCCATTCCATGGCCGGACATTCCAAGTGGGCCAACATCCAGCACCGCAAGGGTCGCCAGGACGAAAAGCGCGGCAAGATCTGGACGCGCGTGATCCGTGAAATCACCGTGGCTGCACGCCTGGGCGGCGCCGATCTGGCGCTCAACCCACGCTTGCGCCTGGCCGTTGACAAGGCCAAGGCCGCCAACATGCCGGCCGACACGGTCAAGAAGAACATCGACAAGGCCACCGGCAACCTCGAAGGTGTCCAGTACGAAGAAATCCGCTACGAGGGCTACGGCATCGGCGGCGCTGCGGTGATCCTCGACACCATGACCGACAACCGCGTGCGCACCGTGGCCGAAGTGCGCCACGTGTTCAGCAAGTACGGCGGCAACCTGGGCACCGAAGGTTCGGTGTCGTTCCAGTTCAAGCACTGCGGGCAGCTGATCCTGGCGCCAGGTACCAGCGAAGACCAGGTGATGGAAGTTGCCCTGGAAGCCGGTGCCGATGATGTGATCACCGACGACGATGGCGCGGTCGAGGTCATCACCGCCCCGTCGGCCTTCGAGGCCGTCAAGGCTGCGCTCGAAGCCGCCGGCCTGACGCCCGAGGTGGCCGAGGTCACGATGCGACCCGAAAACACCGTCGAGCTGTCCGGCGAAGAAGGCCAGCGCATGCAAAAACTGCTCGACATGATCGAAGACCTCGACGACGTGCAGGCGGTGTTCCACAACGCCGAGATTTCGCCATGAAGGTCCTCGTGATCGGCTCGGGCGGACGCGAGCACGCGATCGCCTGGAAGTTGCTGCAATCGGCTCGCGTGCAAACCGTCTACGTGGCGCCGGGCAACGGCGGCACCGCGTTCGATGGGCGGCTGCACAACGTGCCGCTGACCGACTTCAACGAGCTGGCCGAGTTTGCCGTGCGCGAAAAGATCGTGCTCACCGTGGTCGGCCCCGAAGGCCCGTTGGCTGCAGGCATCGTCGATTTCTTCCGTGCTCGAGGCCTGCGCATCTTCGGGCCCACGCAAGCCGCCGCGCAGCTTGAAAGCTCGAAGGCGCACGCCAAGGCCTTCATGGCGCGCCACCAGATTCCCACCGCGTCATACGAGGCGTTCACCGATGCCGCTGCGGCCCATGCGTACGTCGATGCGCACGGCGCTCCGATCGTCATCAAGGCCGATGGACTGGCCGCCGGCAAGGGTGTCGTGGTGGCGAACACGCTGGTGCAGGCGCACGAGGCGATCGACTGGATGCTGGGCACCGATGGTGCAGCCAACAAGCTGGGCGTGCAGCACAACGCCGGCGCCGACGGACAGGCTCAGCCGCGCGTGGTGATCGAGTCGTTCCTCGAGGGCGAGGAAGCCAGCTTCATCGTGCTGTGCGACGGCAAGAACGTGGTCTCGCTGGCGACCAGTCAGGACCACAAGCGGCTGCTCGACGGCGACGAAGGCCCCAACACCGGCGGCATGGGGGCGTACTCGCCCGCGCCGGTGGTCACGCCCAATGTGCACGCCAAGGCGATGCAGGAAATCATCCTGCCGACCATCCAGGGCATGGCCAGGGATGGCGTGCCGTTCACCGGCTTTCTCTATGCCGGCTTGATGATCGACGCACACGGCCAGCCACGCACCGTCGAATTCAACTGCCGCCTGGGCGACCCGGAAACGCAGCCCATCCTCATGCGGCTCAAGAGCGATCTGTTCGAGCTGCTGATGCACGCCACCGACGGCACGCTCGATGAAGTCGAGCTGCTGTGGGATCGCCGTGTGGCGCTGGGCGTGGTCGTGGCGGCTGCCGGTTACCCGCTCACGCCGCGCAAGGGTGACGCCATCGAGGGCCTGCCGGCCGAAGCGGCCGACGGCATGGTGTTTCACGCGGGCACCGAACTGCGCGATGGCCGCTTGCTGACCAGCGGCGGTCGCGTCTTGTGTGTCACCGTGCTGGCCGATTCGGTCAAGCAAGCGCAGCCGCGTGCCTATGAATTGCTGGAATCCATCCGCTTTGATGGCATGCAATACCGCAGCGACATCGGCCACCGTGCCGTCAAGCGCTGACCTTCCCGACCCTTGCGGTTGTCACCACCGTCACCACCATGAGCACACAAGCCGTTCGAGAGTACTTGCTGGGTCTGCAGGATCGCATCATCGGTGCGCTGGAAGTCGAGGGCGGCCAGGCGTTTCGCACCGACAGCTGGGTGCGCGAACCCGGCGCGCGGCTGCAAGGCGACGGCCAGTCACGGCTCATCGAGGACGGCCATCTGCTCGAGCGCGGCGGCTGCAACTTCTCGCACGTGCGCGGTCCGCAACTGCCGCCATCGGCCACGCAACACCGCCCCGAGCTGGCCGGTGCACCGTTCGAGGCGATGGGCGTGTCGCTGGTGTTTCACCCGCGCAACCCTTACGTGCCCACAGTGCACATGAACGTGCGCATGTTTGCCGCGTTGCCCGAGGGCCGCGAGCCCGTGGTGTGGTTCGGCGGTGGCATGGACCTCACGCCGTACTACGGCTTTGAAGAGGACGCGAGCCACTTCCACCGCGTCAACCGCGAGGCGCTGGCACCGTTCGGCGACGACAAGTACCCGCGCTTCAAGCAGTGGTGCGACGAGTACTTCTTTCTCAAGCACCGTGACGAGCCCCGCGGCATCGGTGGCGTGTTCTTCGATGACTTTGCCGAGCTCGGTTTCGAGCGCAGCTTCGCCATGATGCAAGCTGTGGGCGATGCATTCATCAACGCCTATGTGCCCATCGTGCAGCGCCGCCGCGACACGCCCTATGGCGAGCGCGAGCGCGATTTCCAGGCCTACCGGCGCGGGCGCTACGTCGAGTTCAACCTGGTGTTTGACCGCGGCACGCTGTTCGGGCTGCAGTCGGGCGGGCGCACCGAAAGCATCCTGATGTCGATGCCGCCGATCGTGAAGTGGCGCTACGACTGGCACCCCGAGGCCGGCACGCCCGAGGCGCAGCTCTACTCCGATTTCCTGCGTCCGCGTGACTGGGCCGGTTGGCAAAGCGGCGCCCCGGGCGCCACCGCTTGAGACGCATCGGCCTGTTCGGCGGCAGTTTCGATCCGGTGCACAACGCGCATCTGGCGTTGGCCCGCTCGGCACTGAGCGAGCTGGCGCTCGACGAAGTGCGCTGGATCCCCGCCGGTCAGCCTTGGCAGAAAACGCGCCGCCTTGCCGACTCCGCTGACCGCGCGGCGATGGTGGCGCTGGCCATCGAGGGTGAGCCGCACTTCGTGCTGGATCCGATCGAGTTGCAGCGGGCGGGCCCGAGCTACACGCTCGACACCGTGCGCGAATTGCAGGCATCGATGCCGGGAGCGCAGTGGTTTTTGCTGCTCGGGCAGGATCAGCATGCCGGTCTGCCGACGTGGCACGGTGCAGAGGAACTGGTGCAGTTGGTGACGCTGGCGGTGGCCGGGCGGCCCGGCGCGCCCCATGTGGAATCGCAGCCCGTGCTGCCCGGGGCCACGGTATGTCCTGTGGCGCTGCCGCCCATGGACGTGTCGTCGACCGAATTGCGTGCGCTGTGCGCTGCGGGCCAGCCCATCGCTCACCTCGTGCCGGGAAAAGTGGGCAGTTATATTGAAGAGCACCGGTTGTACCGGTGATGCCGGTGGCACCATCGGTTCACACCCCACAGGTTTTTATCGCAAGCGCCCGTTGGCGCCACAGGAGTTGAATGGACATCAAGAAACTGCAACGCGTCATCGTCGATGGACTGGAAGACGTCAAGGGCCAGAACATCGTCGTGTTCGACACCGAACACCTGTCGTCGCTGTTCGAGCGCGTGATCATCGCGTCGGGCACCAGCAACCGGCAGACCAAGGCGCTGGCGTCCAGCGTGCGCGATGCAGTCAAGCAAGCCGGTCAGGTGCCGCCGCGGGTCGAAGGCGAAGTCAACGGCGAATGGATCATCGTGGACTGCGGCTCGGCGGTGGTGCACCTGATGCAACCCAACATCCGCGAGTACTACCACCTCGAGGAAATCTGGGGTGAAAAGCCCGTCAAGATGAAGCTCGACACCGCGCCCAAGCGTCTGGTCAAGGCCGAAGAGCCGCAAGCCCCTGCGAAGAAAGTGGCTGCGAAGAAGGCCGCTGCGAAGAAGGCACCTGCGGGCAAGATGGCCACGCCGGCAGTTGCGAGCAAGGCTGCGGTGAAACCGACGGCCAAGACCGCTGCCAAGGCCGCACCCGCGAAGAAGGCCCCTGCTCGCAAGACGCCGGCTGCGGTGGAAGCAGTTGCCGTCGAAGCAGCCGTGGCCAAACGCCGCTCGCCAGTCGCCAAGCCCAGCGTGACTTCCCGCGCCGCAGCGCCCGTCAAGTCGGGCGTCACCCGCACCGTTGGCGTGAAGGTGGCCGGCGCGGCAGCGAAGCCGGCACCGGCTCGCAAGACCCCGGCCCGCAAGACGGCAGCGAGCGTGGCGCCATCGGCACGCGTGCCGTCCAAGTCGGCGCCGGTGAAGACGGTGGTCGTGAACAAGCCGGTCGTGCGCAAGTCGTCGGCCAAGGCTGCGCCCGCCAAGTCCTCGGCCAAGAAGGCCCCGGCCCGCAAGACCTCGCGCAGCGCGTGAAGCTGTTGCTCGTGGCCGTCGGCCAGCGCCTGCCGGCGTGGGCAGACACCGCCTACGAGGACTACGCCAAGCGCTTTCCGCCCGACCTGCGCCTGGAGCTCAAGGCCGTCAAGGCCGAGCCGCGCAGCGGCCGCACCGCCGATCAGTTGATGGCCGCAGAGGCGGTGCGTCTCGAGGCTGCCGTGCCCAAGGGCGCGCGCCGCGTGGTCCTCGATGAACGCGGTACGCGACTGACCACGATGCAGCTGTCGCAGCGCCTGTCCGCGTGGGTGATGGACGGGCGCGACGTGGCGCTGATCGTGGGCGGTCCCGACGGCCTGGCCGCGCCGCTCAAGGGCAGCGCCGACGAAACCCTGCGCCTGTCCGACCTGACCTTGCCGCACGCCTTCGTGCGGGTGCTGCTGGCCGAGGCGCTGTACCGCGCCTGGACCGTGACCATCAACCACCCCTACCACCGCGAATGAAGCGCAAGGCCGCGTCACCGGCGCACGACTTCGTCTACCTTGCGTCGCAAAGCCCGCGCCGTCGGCAGCTGCTCGAGCAGATCGGCGTGCGACATGAACTGCTGCTGGCCGACGCGGCCGAAGAAGACGCCGAAGCGCTCGAAGCCGAGCGCCGCGGCGAACTGCCGCTGGCCTACGTGCAGCGTGTGACCCTGGCCAAGCTCGATGCCGCGCGCTCGCGTTGGCAGCGGCGCGGCTTGCCGGCAGCGCCCATCCTGTGCTCGGACACCACGGTGGCGCTGGGCCGGCGCATCTACGGCAAGCCGCTGGATGCGGCCGACGCCGCGGCCACCTTGGCCCAGTTGAGCGCCCGCACGCACCGTGTGATCACCGCCGTGGCCGTGGGACTGGGCGACGAGTCCCGGCTGGCGGTGAGCGTGTCGCGCGTGAGCTTTGCCGGGATCGACGAGGCCGCGCTGGCGCGTTACGTCGCCGGAGGTGAGCCGTTCGGCAAGGCCGGCGCCTACGCGATTCAGGGCGCGGCCAGTGCCTGGGTGCGCCGCATCGATGGCAGCTACAGCGGCATCATGGGCCTGCCCCTGTACGAGACGGCGCAGTTGCTGCGATCGTTCGGCGTGCACTGCTGAGCCGGCGCACAGCGCTCGCATACCATCGTCCGCATGCAAGACATTCTGATCAACTGGACCCCGCAGGAAACCCGCGTGGCGGTCGTCGAACACGGCGCCGTGCAGGACCTGCACGTTGAGCGCACGCTCGAGCGCGGTCTGGTCGGCAACATCTACGCCGGCAAGGTGGTGCGCGTGCTGCCGGGCATGCAGTCGGCGTTCATCGACATCGGACTGGAGCGCGCGGCCTTCCTGCACGTGGCCGACGTGCAGCAGGCCGCCGAGGCCGGCCGCACCGCCGGCGGCAACCCGGGAACGCCCCCGCCGCCCATCGAGCGGCTGGTGTTCGAGGGGCAGACGATGACGGTGCAGGTCATCAAGGACCCGATCGGCACCAAGGGCGCCCGCCTGTCCACCCAGATCAGCATCGCCGGGCGCTTGCTGGTGTTCCTGCCGCAAGACGACCACATCGGCATCAGCCAGAAGATCGGCTCGCACGAGTTGCGCGAGCAACTGCGCGCGCGCATGACCGAGTTGGTGCAACTGCCCGGCGGCGGTGCCACGGGCGGCTTCATCTTGCGCACCAACGCCGAAGACGCGACTGACGCCGAACTCGCCGACGACATCGCCTATTTGCGCAAGACCTGGGCGGCCATCCGCGAGCGCAGCTTCAAGCTGCCACCGGCCAGTTTGCTGCACCAGGATCTGAGCCTGCTCGAGCGCGTGCTGCGCGATCTGGTCAAAGAGGACACGCACACCATACGCATCGACTCGAAGCAGCAGTTCGGCGTGCTCAAGGCGTTTGGCGAGGTGTTCATGCCCAGCTCAGTGGGCAAGCTCGAGCTCTACAAGGGCGAGCGGCCCATCTTCGATCTGTTCAACATCGACGAGGAGATCGCGCGTGCCCTGTCGCGGCGCGTCGATCTGAAGTCGGGCGGCTACCTGATCATCGACCAGACCGAAGCGCTGACCACGGTGGACGTCAACACCGGCGGCTATGTGGGCGCACGCAATTTCGACGACACGATCTTCAAGACCAACCTCGAGGCGACGCAGGCCATCGCGCGCCAGATGCGGCTGCGCAACCTGGGCGGCATCATCATCGTGGACTTCATCGACATGTCGCGCGAAGAGCACCAGGCCACGGTGCTCGCCGAGTTGAAACGACAGCTCGGGCGCGACCGCACCAAGGTCACCATCAGCGGCTTCACCCAGTTGGGACTGGTGGAACTCACCCGCAAGCGCACCCGGGAGTCGCTGGCGCACATGCTGTGCGAGCCGTGCCCGATCTGCGATGGCAAGGGTCAGGTCAAGACCGCGCGCAGCGTTTGCTACGACATCCTGCGCGAGATCCTGCGCGAGGCGCGCCAGTTCAACCCCAAGGAATTCCGCATCATCGCCACCGCCGCGGTGGTCGAGATGCTGCTCGACGAGGAAAGCCAGCACCTGGCCGGCCTGAGCGACTTCATCGGCAAGCCCATCTCGCTGCGCGCCGAAGGCAACGGCTCGCCGGAGCAGTACGACATCGTGCTGATGTAGATGTTTGTTGCTTGCGCAAGGCCACAATCGATGCTTTGAAGGTTGCCGCGCTGGGCGCGAGCGGCTGGTCGATTCCAGGAATCGGAGTCTCGAATGAATCGCACCGAGGTGTTGGACCAACTCGCCCTCAGTAAACCTATTCTGGCCGCACGCTACGGCGTCGAGCGCTTGGCCTTGTTCGGCTCGACCGTGCGCAATTCCGCCAGCCCCAACAGCGACATCGACATCCTCGTTTCCTTTGATGGTCCGGCCACATCCGAGCGCTACTTCGGGGTGCAGTTCTTTCTGGAAGATCTGCTCGGTCGGCCGGTCGATCTCGTCACCGACAAGGCGCTGCGCCCCGAACTGCGCCCATTCATCGAGCGTGAGGCGGTGCATGTCTGAGCCGGTTGGCCGGGAGTGGCGCTTCTATCTTGACGACATGATCGGCTTCGCCGAAAAGGTGGCGGCTTACACCGCCGGGATGGACCAGGCTGCGTTCGTCTCGAGCGGATTGGTCTACGACGCGACCCTGCGCAATCTGGAACTGATCGGCGAGGCTGCGACGCGCATTCCAGAGGCGGTACGCGCGGCGTACCCTCAGGTGCCCTGGCGGTTGGTGGTGGCCACTCGCAACCGGCTGATTCATGGCTCCTTGGCATCGACAACGACACGCTATGGAGCATCGTCGTGTCGGCCGTGCCCGCCTTGTTGTCCGAACTGCGCGCGCTCCGCAATGAACTGGCGTGATTGACTGGCACGGCGCGCCGGCCGTCATCGTCGATACCAACGTGCTCATCGGCCAGTGGATGACCGATCTGGTCGCGCGCGAGCCGATGCACATCCTGGATGGCATGCGCGCAGGGGTGCTGCGCTTTGTGGTGTGCGATGTCCTGCTGGCCGAGTACCGCGAGGTGCTGCTTCGACCCAAGCTCAAGTGTCGCCACCTGCAGGCCGACGAAGCGGTCGAGTCGTTCATCGCTGAGATCGCCGGCAAGGCCACCCGCATCGAAACCCAGCCCGGACCAAGAGCCCCCGACCCTGGCGATCAGATGCTGTGGGACTTGCTGTGCGCCCGCGACGACCTGCACCTCATTACCGTCGACAAGCTGCTGCTCAAGGACCGTCGCATGCGCGGGCGCGTGGTGACGCCCGAGGCGTTTGCGGCGGCGTGGTTGCAGCCCGATGCGCGATAACATATTGGTGTCAAAGCACCAATGTGAGGATCGAATGAGTCGACTGACCATCACCCTGACCGAGTCCCGCTACCGAGCGCTGAAGGCGGCATCCGCGCAGCGTGACAAGACCATCGGGCAGCTGATCGACGAAAGCCTCGACTTCTACGGCATCAAGTCGCGTGATGAGGCACAGCAATTGGTGCGACGCGCTCGCGAGCACAGCCAGTTGACCGAGGCGCAGGCGCTGGAGGTGGCGCAAAAAGAGGTCAGGGCAGTGCGCCGCCGGACGTGACCCGCAACCCCGTCATCGTCGATACCAACGTGGTCGTGGCCGGCTTGCTCACGGCACAGCCAGCGTCACCGGTCGCGCGGATCCTGGACGGCATGTTGCAGGCGGCATTTCCCTTCGTTGTGTCGCCGGCGTTGCTGGGCGAATACCACGCCGTTCTGGTGCGGCCTGCGCTGCGCAAGTTGCATGGGCTGAGCGTGCAACAGATCGAAACCATCCTGACCGAACTGGCCCAGCACGCCATCGTGCTTGAACCCGTTGCCGGACCACCTGCGCCAGATCCTGGCGACCAGTTGTTGTGGGACCTGCTCGCCGCGCGAACTGAGTTGCGCTTGGTGACCGGCGACAAGCTGCTCCTGAAAGACGCCAGCATGCGAGGCCGGGTCGTGACACCCGCCGAATTTTTCAATTGAGAGACACCGCGATGGCATGGCCTGACGGCCTCTATGACCTCCGGCTGACGGAAGGGCTTTTGTCTCGGTTCAGTGCAAACTGCGGCACCATTCAGCCGGCAGGGGAGAACCGAGTCGAGGCTTGGCTCCAGATCGAACTGGTCAACGCGCTGCGGGGCGGTTAGGCATCAATGAAGTGATCTGCCTGGCCGGTGTCTTGAACACGTTCTTCGTGTTCCAAGCGAGAAACTCAGCCGCGGGTCGCAAATCGCTGTGCTGGGGCGCGTGGATCGGGTTGCCGTGAAACTGCAACTCGCCTTCCATGCCTCTGCTTCCGGCGATCGCGTGCTGGCTGAAGATGACTCGGTGTTCGGCAGGCTCTACCGTGAACACTCCGAGGTCAAACAGCTTGTGGTGCAAGGCGCACAAGGACAGGCCATTGGGTTCGATGTCCGGGCCGCCCACGTGGTGCCATTGGATGTGCGCAGCCTCCAGACCTGCCGGCATGTGCCCGATGCGCAGGTCGAAGCCGCAGACGCAGCATCGGTATTCGTACGCCCGCAGCACCCGATCGCGAAAGTCCGGGTCGCGTCTGCGTCGCTGTGCGTTGCCGTAACCCGTCGTGAGCGACGGGGCATCAAGCGCCTCGGCCCCACGCTCCAGATCAAGGCCCACCGCTGCCGCGATGTCGCCTTGCAGGGTTGCAGGGAAGTAGGTTTCAAGCACCTGTGTGGCCACGGCCTGCACGAGACCAGGAATGCAGCGCAGTGCCTCATCCACATCGACCGGAAAGCCCGCCCGGATATGGTACTCACGCAGTTCGCCCAGGCTGGGTGTGGCACCCGCGCTCCTGTTGAGGATCTCGCGCGGGCCGCTCAGACTCCAGATGCTGCCGTGACCATCGGTGGCCAGATGCCAAAACGGATAGTGACGAGACTTGGCTGAATTGCTCGGGCCGAACTCCGCCAGCATCTGCTTCAATTGGCAATCGACCGCCGTGAATTCGACCATTCGTGGCTCACCGCGCTGCACCCGTGCCAGTGCGAGCAAGATGAGCAGTGGCTTGTGTGGTGCGTAGACGCCTGCGTTTTGCGCGCGGCGGATGTTGCCGAAAAGCTCCAGCACCTCGACCGCAGTTTTCATGGCTGGGTCCGCTCCCTCGCGGACCAGTAGTCCGCCTTCTCTGGAACGACCCATCGCACGCCGCCACGCGGGTCGGGTTGGTCGTCCGTGTAGCGGGGTATGAGGTGGATGTGCAGATGGCCGACGGTCTGGCCCGCAGCCGCTCCGTCATTGATGCCGATGTTGTATCCGGCGGGACTGAACTCGGCATCGAGCTGTTGCTTCGCATCGTCCAGAAACTTCAGCATGCCTTCGCGCTCAGGTGCCGTGGTCTCGAAAAACGACCCCACGTGCCGCAACGGAATAACGAGCGTGTGTCCGGGGCTGACGGGGAAGGCGTCGCGCACCACCATGGCAACGTCATTGCGAAGCAACACCCGCTCGGCCGGCAGCGTGCAGAAGGGGCAACCCACAGGATGGCTCATGTCGCAAGCGTACAAGACGCTTTCCCGCCGTGTTTCGGGTCAGGTTCCGGGCGAGGCCTACAACTCAGTAATGCGGCGGCAGCTCATCCCTCAGGCTGCGAAAGCCGCCGGGTTGGGGCTCAGTGGGTTGCTGGCGCAGGCGTTCGATTTCGCGGGTCAGGCGGTCGATCTGGTCTTGCTGGCGCACGATGACGGCGTTGAGTTGGTCGAGCAGGTCTTCGGTGTAGCTGGCCTTGATCTCGAGATCGGTCAGCCGCTGCTCGGTGCGGTGTTCGAGGGGGTCGGGGTGTTCCATGTGTCGATTGGACGCGAAGTCGTGGCCGGGTGGATTTGGGACGATGGTCGCTGGCGAGGCGTCGACAATCGGACATGACCGATTCCCACGCCAGCACGACCCCGGGGCCTGCGTTCAGCAGCCTTTCGCTTCCACCCGCGGTCCTCGAGAACCTGCTGCGCCTCGGCTACGAGCGCATGACGCCGATCCAGGCAGCAGCGCTGCCGCTGGCACTGGCCGGCAAGGACCTGATCGCGCAGGCCAAGACCGGCAGCGGCAAGACGGCGGCGTTTGCGCTGCCGCTGCTGGCCAACCTGAACCCGCGGCGCTTTGCGGTGCAGGCGCTGGTGCTGTGCCCCACGCGCGAGCTGGCCGAGCAGGTCACGCAGGAGCTGCGCCGGCTGGCGCGCGCCGAAGACAACATCAAGATCCTCACGCTGTGCGGTGGCGCCACGATGCGCCCGCAGATCGCCAGCCTGGCGCATGGCGCACACATCGTGGTGGGCACACCCGGGCGCATCCTCGATCACCTGTCGCGCGAGACGTTGCCGCTTGATGCGCTCAACACGCTGGTGCTTGACGAGGCCGATCGCATGCTCGACATGGGTTTTGCCGAAGACATCGCCACCGTCGTCCAGCGCTGCCCCAAGCAGCGCCAGACGCTGCTGTTCTCGGCCACCTACCCCGAAGGTGTGGTCAAGCTGGCCACGCGCTTCATGCGCGATCCGCAGCAGGTCAAGCTCACCGAGCGGCATGCCACCACCAAGATCCGCCAACGCTTCTACGAGGTGAAGGAAGGCGAGCGGCTGCACGCGGTGGGCCTGCTGCTCGATCACTACCGGCCGGTCAGCACGCTGGCGTTTTGCAACACCAAGCAGCAATGCCGCGACCTGGTGGCTGTGCTGCAGGGCCAGGGCGTGGTGGCGCTCGAGTTGCATGGCGATCTCGATCAGCGTGAGCGCGATCAGGTGCTGGTGCAGTTTGCCAACGGCAGCTGCAGCGTGCTGGTGGCCACCGACGTGGCCGCCCGCGGGCTCGACATCGCACACCTCGAGGCGGTGATCAACGTCGACATCACGCCCGAGATCGAGGTGCACACGCACCGCGTGGGGCGCACCGGCCGCGCCGACGAAGCGGGCTGGGCGTTCAGCCTGGCCAGCGTGGACGAGATGGGCCGGGTCGGCCGCATCGACGAGATGCAAGGCAGCGCCAGCCAGTGGCATCCGCTGAGTGAGCTCACGCCCGCTGCCACCGGGCCGCTGCGCCCGCCCATGGCCACGCTGCAGATCCTCGGCGGACGCAAGGAAAAGATCCGCGCCGGCGATGTGCTGGGCGCACTCACCAAGGACATGGGGTTCGAGGCGGCGCAGATCGGCAAGATCAACGTCAACGAGTTTTCGACCTACGTGGCGGTAGAGCAGGGCATTGCCGACGAGGCTGCGCGGCGCCTGAACGCGGGCAAGGTCAAGGGCAAAGCGGTCAAGGTGCGTCGGCTGTGAGCCGGCCGTGGCTTGAAAAAACGGTCAAGAACCACGACGATCGGACGATCTGAAGGGCACCAGCATCCGGAGTCAGAAAAAGCAGCGGATGGCGCATTGATCGGGGCGCCACCACCCGAGTCGACCATCAGGATCCCGCCATGCGCAACAACGGCCCCGTCACCCAGCAGGAATACATCGTCCCTGAGGGCGCCACGCTGGTATCCACCACCGACCTCAAGAGCCGGATCACCTACTGCAATCCGTCGTTCATCGAGGTCAGCGGCTACCGGCGCGAAGAGCTCATCGGTCAGCCGCACAACATGATCCGCCACCCGGACATGCCGCAGGAGGCCTTTCGAGACATGTGGGCGACCATCGAAGGCGGCCAGCCCTGGTCGGCCCTGGTCAAGAACCGGCGCAAGAACGGCGACCACTACTGGGTCGTCGCCAACGTCACGCCGGTGCTTGAACACGGCGAGGTCACCGGCTACATGTCGGTGCGCACACGCGTCACTCGCGAGCAGGTCGCCGCAGCCGAGGCCCTTTACGCCGGCATGCGCGAAGAGGCCGAGTCGGGCCGCCTCATCACGTTGTTGCATCAAGGCCGCTTGCGCCTGAACACCCCGGTCGGGCGCTTGCGTTCGATGTTCGAGTGGGGTCTGGCGGCCAAATTCCGAGCCCTTGCGCTGTCGCTGGCGCTGTGCAGTGCCGGTCTGGGCGCGGCGCTGCCGTCAGGCGCCGGGCTGGGTCTGGCCTTGCTGGCTGCGACCGTGCTGGGTCTGGCGGCGGCCTGGTGGCTGTCCAGCAGCACCGTGGCGCCGCTCAAGGAATTGATCTCCGCCGCCAACCGCATGGCCGCAGGCGATCTTCGCCAGGTGTTGCCAGCCACCCGTCTCGATGAGTGGGGCAGCGCCAACCGCGGGCTGACACAACTCAATGTGAACTTGCAGGCCATCGTCGGCGACGTGCGCTACCAGGTTGAAGGCATCGACAACGCTTCTCGCGAGATCTCGGCGGGCAGCGCCGATCTCAGCGGTCGAACCGAATCGCAGGCGAGCAATCTGGAGCAAACGGCCGCTTCGCTGGAGCAGATCACCAGCACCATCTGCGCCAACGCCGACTCGGCGCGCAAGGCCAACGAACTGGCGGAACAGGCCACCGACGTGGCCGAGCGCGGCGCCCAGGCCGCCGGCTCGGCGATCGAGCGCATGGGCGAGATTCAGGCGTCCTCGCAGCGCATCGGCGAGATCATCCAGGTCATCGAAGGGATCTCGTTCCAGACCAACTTGCTGGCCTTGAACGCCGCGGTGGAGGCTGCGCGAGCCGGCGAGCAGGGCCGGGGCTTCGCGGTGGTGGCCGGCGAGGTTCGTGCGCTCGCTGCACGCACCAACGGAGCGGCGCGCGAAATCAAGAGCCTCATCGATGACTCCGTGGCGCGGGTGGAGGGCGGGCGGCGCCTCGTCGAAGACACCGGTCAGACCGTGCGCGAGACCATG
This sequence comes from Burkholderiales bacterium, assembly GCA_947372225.1. Lineage (GTDB taxonomy): Bacteria > Pseudomonadota > Gammaproteobacteria > Burkholderiales > Burkholderiaceae_C > PBB1. Next base: position 62,559 of record CANBSV010000001.1, read on the forward strand.
ACGTCGATCCGACAGGTCGCCGCGCTGGTGGCCGAGATCAGCACCGCATCGACCGAGCAGGCCACGGGCATCGCGCAGGTCAATGAGGCGGTCAATCAGCTCGACAACCTGACACAGCAAAACGCCGCGATGGTCGAGCAGCTGTCGGCTTCGGCCGCCTCGTTGAGCACGCAAGCCGGTGTGGTCGCCGAGGCGGTGAGAATCTTCGGCAGTTGACGCTCGGCAAGACAGGGGTATTCCCGCCCTCTATCATGGGCGCCGCGCCATCCATGCCGACTTGGCCCCACTCAGGCCTGCTCATTACCTCTCATGCTTCGACCCTTTTCAGCCAACCGGCTGCGCTTTGTTCCATCCCTGCTGCTTGCGTTGACGTTCTGGCTGGCATTCGCGAGCCCGGCCCAGGCGCAGTTCCGCGTCGAGATGTCGGGTGTTGGCGCCTCGCAGGTGCCCATCGCGATTGCGCACTTTCGCGACGAGGACCGCTACGGTCAGACGCTGTCGGCCATCGTGCGCGCCGACCTGGAGCGCAGTGGCCTGTTTCGCGGCGTGGACGCCGCCGAGGTGCTCGACGAGATGGCCTCGCCGGCGATGACACAGTGGCGCGGTCGTGCGGCCGATGCCCTGGTCGGTGGCTCGGTCACGCGGCTGGCCGATGGCCGCCTCGATGTGCGATTCAAGCTGTGGGATGTCGTTAAGGGCGCTGAGCTCGGCGGTCAAAGCAGTCTGGTGGCGCAAGCGGACTTGCGGCTGGCCGCGCATCGCATTGCCGACTACGTGCACAAAAAACTCACCGGGCAAGAAGGCGTGTTCTCGACCCGCATCGCCTATGTCACCAAGGCCGGCAAGAACTTCACCCTGCGCATTGCCGATGCCGACGGCGAGGGCGGTCAGGTGGCGCTCAACAGCATGGAACCCATCATCTCGCCCGCCTGGTCGCCCGATGGCCGCGAGTTGGCCTATGTGTCGTTCGAAAGCCAGAAGGCCGTGGTCTACGTGCAGGACACGTCCAGCGGCAAGCGCCGCGCGCTGGCCAACTTCCGTGGCTCGAACAGCGCACCGGCGTGGTCGCCCGATGGACAGACATTGGCCGTCACCCTGTCGCGCGATGGCGGCTCGCAGCTTTACCTGATCGGGCGCAACGGCGACAACGTGCGCCGCCTCACGCAAAGCATCGGCATCGACACCGAGCCGGCGTTCTCGCCCGATGGCCGCTTCGTCTATTTCGTCAGCGACCGCGGCGGCAGCCCGCAGATCTACCGCACCGCCGTCACCGGCGGCAATGCCGAACGCATCACGTTTGCAGGCAGTTACAACATCAGTCCGGCCATCAGCCCCGACGGGCGTTCTCTCGCCTACATTGCGCGTCAGGGCAACGTCTTCAGGTTGCACGTGCAGGATTTGTCCGGTGGTGCGTCGCAGCCGCTCAGCGACACCAGCGACGATGAGAGCCCAAGCTTCGCCCCCAACGGCCGGTTGATCATCTATGCCTCGCGCGCCCAGGGCCGCGACGTGTTGATGACCACCACGCTGGACGGCAAGATCCGTGCGCGTCTGGTGTCCACCACCGCCGATGTCCGCGAGCCCGTGTGGGGGCCGTTCGGTCGCTGAAACCCTTCATCACATCTCTTCTTCTTAGCCCAGCAAAGGAACTTCCATGAACCCGATCCGTGTTGCTCAAACCTCTCCGCGTCTGCTGTTGTCGGCCCTGTGCGTGGCTGCTCTGGCCGGCTGCGGCTCTAACGTCAAGCTCGACGACAAGGCCGTGCCAGTTGAAAACCGCACGGCGACGCCGGTGGATCCCAACGCCGCCAGCGCTTCGACTTCCCAGTCGCAAGTCACCAGCGTCGACCTGACCAAGGGTGCAGCCGACACCAGCGCTGCCAATCGCGTCGTCTACTTCGACTTCGACAGCTACACCGTGCGCGATGACGCACGTCCGGTGATCGAGCTCAACGGCAAGGCGCTCGCCGCCAACCGTGCCAAGCGCATCGCTGCCGAAGGCCACACGGACGAACGCGGCGGTCGTGAGTACAACCTTGCGCTCGGCCAGAAGCGCGCCGAAGCGGTCGTGCGCGCGCTGGTCGTGTCGGGCGCTGCCGACAACCAGATTGAAGCCGTCAGCTTCGGCAAGGAGCGTCCTGCCGTGACCGGTTCTGATGAAGCGGCCTGGGCCAAGAACCGCCGTGTCGAACTGACCAACCGTTGAAGGCTCGGGCATGAGCGTGCCGATGTTCTCTGTGCGCCGTGGCGCGTCGGTCGCGCTGCTGGGGCTGGCGTTGCTGTGTGCCTCGGCGAACGCGGCCTTGTTTGGCGACGATGAAGCCCGCAAGGCCATCCTCGATCTGCGCCAGAAGGTCGACCAGGTCGCCGAGCAGCAGCGACAGCAGCAAACCGAGCAAAACGCGCAACTGCTCGATCAGATCGCCCAACTGCGCCGCAGCCTGCTCGACTCCAACAACCAGATCGAGCTCATGCGCACCGAGAACGCACGCTTGCGCGGGCAGCTCGAGCAACTGGCGCGCGACCTGAGCGAAGCGCAGCTCAAGTCACGCGATCTGGACGGCCGGTTGCGTCGGCTCGAGCCTCAGAAAGCGTCCATCGACGGCAAGGAATTCACCGCCGACGCCGAAGAGATCCGCCAGTACGAAGCGGCCATGACGCAGGTGCGCGCCGGTGAGTTCGCCGTGGCGGCGAATTCGCTCTCGAACTTCTTGAGCCGCTGGCCGACCAGCGGTTACGGCCCTTCGGTGCTGTTCTGGCTGGGCAATGCGCAATATGGCAAGCGCGACTACCTGGCGGCGATTGCCTCGTTTCGCAGCTTCGCGGGCAACCACCCCGATGACCCGCGCGCACCTGAAGCCTTGCTCGCAGTGGCCAATTGCCACTTCGAGCTGAAGGAGACCAAGTCCGCGCGCAAGGTGCTGGACGAACTGTTCAAGGCCTATCCCAAATCCGAAGCCGCTCAGGCAGGCAAGGAGCGCCTGAGCGCGCTGAAGTGACCTGATGGTGATCTCCCCATGACGGGTGAGCACGTCAGCGCATCGCCGGCGGCGAGTGATCTCGATGCCGACCTGGAGCGCCGCTTCGGCGGTTTGAGGCGACTGCACGGCGACGCGCTCTATCAGCGACTGCGTGCGGCCCGCGTGGCGGTGGTCGGACTCGGGGGTGTGGGTTCGTGGGCGGCCGAGGCGCTGGCACGCAGTGGGGTTGCAGCGCTCACGCTGATCGATCTCGACCACGTGTCCGAGGGCAACATCAACCGCCAGGTTCAAGCCAGTGGACGCACGGTGGGGCAGTCCAAGGTGTCGGCGCTGTGCGAACGGTTGGCTGATATTCATCCCGGCTGTTCGCTTTACCCGGTCGAGGAGTTCGTCGATGCCGACAACTGGCCCGCGCTGCTGCCGCAACCCGTTGACGCCGTGGTCGATGCCTGCGATCAGGTGCGCGCCAAGGCGGCCCTGGCCGCTTGGGCGCTGGCCAGCGGCACGCCGTTCGTGACCGTGGGTGCGGCGGGCGGCAAGCAACGCCCTCAGGCCGTCGAGGTCGCTGATCTGGCCGATGCCACCCATGACCCGCTGCTGGCCTCGTTGCGCCAGCGTTTGCGCCAGCACCATGGTGCTGCTCGCAGTGCGCCCATGGGTGTGATGGGCGTGTTTTCGCGAGAGCCGGTGCAAGTGCCATCGCAGTCCTGCGACACCGAAAGCAATCTCAATTGCCATGGCTACGGGTCCAGCGTGACCGTGACGGCCACCTTCGGCATGGTGGCCGCCGCCGAGGCGATCCGCCAAGTGTTGCTGCGCTGAACCAAAACCTTGCCGATAAGGTGGTGAGCCGGTCTATAATTTTCGGCTGCCCCGGGGTTGTTAGCTCAGTTGGTAGAGCAGCGGACTTTTAATCCGTAGGTCGTGGGTTCGAGTCCCGCACAACCCACCACCTACCGGGTCAAAGGTTTCATCGAATCAGTCAGATATGTGGGGCTCTTAGCTCAGTTGGTAGAGCAGCGGACTCTTAATCCGTAGGTCGAGTGTTCGAGTCACTCAGGGCCCACCAATAAAAACAACGGCCTGCCAGAAATGGCAGGCCGTTTGTCTTTTCAGGCGTGACGACATGTCGTCACGCTTTGAGGGCTACGCGGGCAACTTGAAGCGGGCCACGTCTTCGGCAAGACCCTCGGCCTGGCTGCGCAACTCGGTGGCTGCCGCCGCGGTCTGTTCGACCAGCGCCGCATTCTGTTGCGTCATGCGGTCCAGATCGCCCACGGCCGAACCCACCTGGCCGACGCCGTCGCTTTGCTCCGTGGCAGCCGTGGCGATTTCCGAGAACAAGTCGTTCATGCGTTTGGCATTGACCTGGATCTCCTTCATCGTGTCGCCCGCACCCATCACCACGCGGGTGCCGGATTCGACCTTCTCCACGCTGGCCGCGATGAGTCCCTTGATCTCCTTGGCCGCTTGAGCGCTGCGTGTGGCGAGGTTGCGAACCTCGCTGGCCACCACCGCAAAGCCGCGGCCTTGTTCGCCGGCGCGGGCCGCTTCCACCGCTGCATTCAGCGCGAGGATGTTGGTCTGGAAGGCGATGCCATCGATGGTCCCGATGATTTCGCTGATCTTCTTGGACGAAGTGTTGATGTCTTGCATCGTGTTGACCACCTCGGCGATCACGTTGCCGCCCCGGGTGGCAGCCAGCGAATTGCTGGACGCTGCCTGAGAGGCCTCTTGCACGTTGGACGCGGTGTTCTTCACCGTCGCCGAAATCTCGTGCATGGCGGCTGCGGTTTCTTGCAGGTTGGCCGCACTTTGTTCGGTGCGTGCAGAAAGATCCATCGACGCCGAGGCGATTTCGCCGCTGGCTTTCACGAGCGATGCCGAGGATTCGCGCACCCGATCGACGATGCCGTGCAGCGAGTTTTGCATCTGCTTCAGGCTGAGCATCAGCTCGGCGGCCTCGTCCTTGCCCCACGGATTCGGGTTGGTCGTCAGGTCACCGTCGGTGATGGCCACCAGGTGACGCTTGACTTCAACGAAACCGCCACGGGTCACCAGGTAGAACGAATAGAACAGATAGCCAGCCACGCTCAAGAAGCCGAACACCATGCCGACCTGAAGGATCAGGCTGCTGTTGATGTGGGCTACACGGGCCTCGAGGAGCTGCCCCACACGGTCGAACACCTTGCCGTTCATCACGTTCTGGTGTTCGATGGTCGCAGCGCCCAGCGCGGCATAGGTTTCCGGCTTGCCGGTGAGCCCGTCGTCACTGATCTGCGCGCTCATCGCTTGGTTGAACGCATCGAAGGCTTCGTCGTTTTCCTTCATGCCCAGAGGCAGCTTCACCTCGTCGGTCAGGTTGGCCACGCCATTCAGGTAAGACTGCTCGCAAAAGCCATCGATGAATCTCTGCGTGGCTGACAGCGTCGTGATTTCATCGTGCAGGGATGGGCTCAACTGACCGCTGGCGAGCGCCATCATGCCGGCTGTTTTCAGCTTGGCGGTGTTCTCGGTCTGGCGCGGGCCAAACACCATCGCCATGTTGATCAGGTGGTAGGACTCGGCTTCTGGATCGAGGATCAGGCCGGAGGTGTTGACCACGTCAGTCGACAGCTCCAGGGCTGCGCTGAGCGCTTCAGCGTGTGCCCGGTAGGTGAGTTCGGGCCGGCTTTGAACAGGCTTGGCCTGCAGGGCGTCGCCCAGCTCCTTGAATTTGGCGTAAGGCTCTTCATCGTGCAGCCCGCTGCCCAGCGCGGCGTGCTGTGATTCGATCTGGGCCATGGCTGCGGCCGTCTGTCGCTGCAGGTCGTCAAGCGCTGCATCCTGGCCCAACACGGCAGCGTCCCGGCGCTGCTGGGCCAGCTTGATCCAGGCCAGAACCGGCCGCACGTAGGTCACGCCTTGCAGTTCCTGCTGGGTGGCAGTGCGCAAGTCGGTTTGGGCGTTGACGTAGTAGGCCAGCAAGATCGCCAGTGGCACCACGAACGCGATCGACACCGCAAGGGCTTTGGACTTGAACCCCAGAGCTCGAAACAGCTTGACGCCAACGCCCCAAATGCCGTGATGGCTGAAGAGCGAAAGCGGCCACGTCGTGCGAGCCCCCGATTGGCCAGAATGTTTTGCCCCTGCGTAAGCCATGATCAATTTCCCCTGCGGTTACATCAGCGTGAGACCCGTGGATTCGCACAAGCGCGCCGGCAACGAGACCCGATAGGGTTCTTATCGGACGTAATAAATTGTTCTTAATGAAAAGTTGGGCCGTTGACCAACTTTTGACCACCTGCTGGAGCGGAGAGGCTTTTTCCCGCAAATACAGGCGCTGACCACCGGAGCGTTCAGCTCAAAGCCGGCAAGCCGGTGGCGAGGTGGTCGCAGGGCTAGCCGCCGAGCTCGCTCAGGAGGCGCCGCGCCGCGTTCAGCGGGTCGTAGCGCTCTTGCACCTCGTGGCGCAGGCGCTGCCGGCCGGGTCGCCCGTCGGTTACGTCCTGAAAGGCCTCGCGCAGGGCCTCGCACCATTGCGGCACCGAGCTGGCCAGCAGTCGGGCGGACTCAGGCGCATCGACATAGTCGGGGATGGGCGAGCACACGGTGCGGATACCGAAAAAGCCCGCCTCGATGACCTTCAGGGCCGATTTGGCGCTGTTGAAGCTGGTGTCCTCGAGCGGGGCGAGGTTGACCGACGACGTGGCCACCAGGCGGCCATAGGCGGCGAAAGGCACTTTCGGGGAGAGCGTGCATTCAAACGGCACGCCGTCACGGCCGACCTTGCCGACCAGATCCACCCGAAATCCCGGAAAGTCAGGCAGCGTGGAGGTGATCGCCGGGGCGATCATGGCCAGATCGGCGTCGTGGGTGCGCGAGCCGCTGAAGTAGGTGACGCTCGCCTGACCTGACGCCATGCCGGACGGGCTGGAGGGCGCTTCGTTGCGCATGGACTCCCACGACAGGTGCCAGCTGTTGGGCAGCAGCACCCGTCGGGCCGGCGGGTTCGGCAAAGCCGCAAAGGCGTCGATGAGCACGGGCGTCGAGGCGATCACCCCGTCGAGCTCGCGGATGGCTTCGAGGTGGCGCAAGGCGCGCCGCGAGGCGACATCGGCCGATTTTTCGCCCGCCCGAACCGCAGGCCGGTCGGCGACCTGAGCCGGGGAAAAGATCAGGTCGTCGAAGTCGCCGAAGACCAGGGTCTGGTTGGCACGGAATTTCTCCAGAGCCGCGGCAAATGCATCCGACATTGCCGGGCGGTGGATCACGACGATGTCCCAGCCGCGGGCCCGTCCCGGAATGCGCATGTCTGACAAATGCAGCATGCGCGCGTCCACGCCCAGACGCTGCAAGGCGAGCGCGGTGTTCTGGATGCGGTAGATGAACGAAGGGTCGCGCGAGGGGTCGAGCTTGTGGCGCAGGTAACCCGCTGCGGTCGACAGGAAAAGTATGCGCATCACTTCGAACCTGTCGGGAAGTGACCTTGCCGGCGCGTGAGAGGTGAACCCAGTTCAACGGCCCTCATTTTTTGAACGCGCGGGGCCGCAGGCTGCGCAGCAGCTTCAGGCGCCGGCTGATGTGGAATCGCAGCGCGTGGTAGCTGTCTTCTCCCACCAGACTCGCCCAGGCAAACGTGGTCCAGAACAAAGCGGTCTTGTACAAGACCCGCGCCGCGCCCGGCGACTGAGGTTCCTTGATCTGGCAAACCTCGCTTTTCAGCGCGGTGGGGATCGTCTTGACGCCCGGGCCGCCGGCCTTGATGCCGATGAAATAGAAGTCGTCGCAGTACACGTTGTAGAACATCTCGCGGGCCTGGAACATCTGGTCCAGCGGGAAGTTTTTCAGGAAGTCCCGCTTCGACAGGTTGCGGTAGTAGTCGTCGTGGCCGGACTGCGCCGTCAGCGAGGTGTTGGGAGCCTTGCGCTGCGTGCCGTGCTCGCGCCGCCCGATCGATGCGCAGGTGATCAGGCACAGCCCGCCCGGCTTGAGCATGCGGTGCATGTTGGTGAAGGTGGCGACCCACTGCGGGTTGTGCTCGAAGCATTCACCGCTGATCACGAGATCGAACTCGGCGTCTGAAAAAGCCAGATCCTGTCCGGGACACACCACATCCACGCCGCGGCCTTCGGCAATGTCGGCGCCCACATAGCCACAGTCGGTGAAAAACCGCCGCACGGTTTCATTGACGTTCCAGCTGCCGACTTCCAGGATCTTTCGGCCCGTGAAGAAGTCCGGGTAATGACTGCGGACGATCTCGACGAATCTTTGCTGCTGGTAATGCGCCATGTGTCGGACGGTATCGGTTCGTGGCAAGGTGGTTGTGGCCATCCAGCCGGGGTGCTGGTGCCGCTTGCCGACGATGCGGGTTCAGCGGGCAAGTTTCAGACTGGCGATTCTGGGCCCGCGAGGATCACTTTGCAGCGGCCACCGGATGACCACCGGCGCGTGACAAGGCCCCAGGGTCTACCGGACGGGGGCGCGCCCCGCCAGTCGGCGCAGCCACGGCCGCAGCCTGGCGTGAAACACGGCGCGCAGTTCATAGCGCCACAGCAGCGCTGTGATGCACCCCTGCCAGCGATCGCGCGCGCCGGATCCACCCAGCTGCAGCAACGCGCGCCACTCAGCAGCCTGGGCCGTGCTTCGCAGCCGCACTGTGCGGATGCGCTGGTTCAGCCGAGCGACATCGCCGCCCAGGCTGGCCGGAACGGGCAGCCTGTGCACCGCGAAGTTGGCCATCGTGCGCAGGCACTTCTCGCACGTCAGGCAATTGGTTCCGGGGTGGGCATCGCCCCAGCACACGCGTATGCGGTCGGCGCCGAACGGCCACTCGGCGAGCAGTCGGGCCTTGTCGCTGCGGCTGTGCTCGGCACCGTCATGGACGATGCGCAGGCTCGCACTCGATAGCAGGTGGTCAATGACCGGCGAGCTGCCCCACGGCGTCACGAGGTGGTCGTAGGGTTCGCAACTGCCCAGCAGCGCCGTGGGCGCGATCGCCTTGTAGAACTGCAGGCAAGCGACCAGCGAGGTTCCGTGCAGTTGCTCCCAGGGCACCTTGTTGATCTGGCGCAAGTTGGTCCGCAGCGGGTAAAGCCTCATGCCCAGCGACTGCAAGGTGCCACGTGCGACCGCCAGGCTCGCGTCGAAGTGGGCGACGCTGTCGCAGGGGATGTCGAAGCCCGAAATCATCACCGCCGCCTGGATCTGGCGAGTGCGCAACCCTGCCAGCCCCGAGTGGTGGCGCCACACGAGAAAGCTCGCGTCCAGCCCGCCCGAGAAGGCGGCGATGGCGGTTGGCGGCTGTGTGGCACCGGTCGTTGGGGCCAGGGGCTGAACCACCTCATCGACCTCCACCGTCACGCGCTGGTAACGCGCCGGGGCCGTCGTGGCCCAGAACGCGGCGTATTCCTCGAGGTTCTCGAGCAGCATGCGCGACACCCGTCCGCGCACTCGCAGGCTGCGCCCCTCGTGCATGGCCAGCATCAGACAGGCGATCAGGTAGGGCTCGGCATCGGCGTGGTCCCATGCCGGGGCGTCGGGCGGCAGGTCGAACCACAGGCTGTGGCTGCTTTGAACCGTGTCGCCGTCCAGACGCAACACCTCACAGGCCCGGCGTGTCCAGCCGTCGACATCGCACGCGGGCTGGGGTCGAAGTTCGAGCACCGTCATGGCGAACTCGCCCTTGGCGCCTCAGGCGCTGCATCCCGTTGCGCGGGCCGGCCACAGCCCTCCCAGTGAGACCTGAGTTCGTCCACCGGGATCGGCGATCTCACCTGCCCATGTGCCCAATCGCGCAGTCTGATGCGAAAGAAATGGTGGACAGGATCGAAGGCCTGGTGCATCCGAGGCCGCCCGTGGAACTTGACCACCGTGGCCTGCTCGGTCAGCCGTCGGGCGAGTGCCGGGTCGCGTCGACCGATGCGCACCAGCGCCTTGAAGCTCGCCACGCAACCCTCGGGCAGCAGCGCGACCCGATGCTGTGCCTGGCGGCTGCTGACCACGCCGTGGATGAAGTCCTGGTCTCCGGGCAAGACCTGCGCGAACCGTTCGCCCGAGATGAAGGCGTCGTAGATGAATCGCATCGGTCGGGGCCGGATGCGCATCACGCTGGAGTTGTAGCAGTCGTAGTGCCAATCCTTGACGATGACCAGGTCCTCGGACGCGGACAGTGCGGCACCCAGGAGCGCTTGCATGGACTGTCGAATCACCAGCGTCAGATCCAGGTAGACGAATTCGTCGAACTCGATGTAGGCGGGATTGAACAGCCCGAGCTTGCGCATGAAGGCCGGCGTGCCCTGATGATCGAATTCAGACCAGCCGCCGCAGTCGCGCTGCTCGACGTCGGCCGGCACGTTTCGCGGCTGGTCGGTGTAGCAGATCAGCCGGAAGGGCAACGGACAGCTCCGCTCCAGCATGTCGTACAGGCGTGTGACGTACAAGTCGGCGAGCGCCACGTTGCCAAACGCCATGCACACGATGGGCAACCGCGTGGCTCGGTTTGCGGCGTTGACCGTCAGGCTCGAACCCGGATCGGTCATGAAGAAGGCTGCGCTTTCATGCGGACATGGAAGATTGAATCGTTACATTAAGTATCAACTGCAGTGATTTATCGCGCTTTCGTTGCGTCGATGCTCGGCGGATCGAAGGTGTGCCAACCATCGGTCCGACTCTGCCTGTGCCGGCAGGCGTCGGCTTGGGCCACGTCAATGTTTGGCGATCTGGTTTCGAGCGCACTGCCCCTGTCCAACGTTGCCTTCGTGTTCTGCCGATGAGCCGCATCGCCGTCGTTTGTGCCTACAACCCGCGTAACAGCGGCATGTATTCGGTCGACCTGGCAGCGCGCAGGTTCTTTTCGGCGCTGGGCCTGGAGCACGAGCTGTGCGTCACGCAAGGGCGCACCCGGGTCGCTGCGCTGCGCTACCGCCTGGTTCGCTCGGCCGAGGACCTGCGTGGCTTCGGCTCGGTGGTTTACTGGGGCGACTTTCTCAACAACCCGATGTGGGGTGCGGGCGACTACGCTCAGCGTGAGGTCAGCCGCTACCGCGCGAACGACCCGCTCGAGGGGTTCGAGAACTGGCGCGCGCTTTACCTCCGGGCGGCGTCCTCGTTGCCGAACTCCACACGCATCTTTTCCTTTGGCGGCTGTTTCATGGGCATGGACAGCGCGTTGGAAGGCGCGTCGGTCCGGGGGGCGATGCGTGAGTTTGTCCAGCGCGCCAGTGCCGTGGTGGTGCGCGACCCGCTGTCCTTTGAGGCGCTGTCGCGCCTGGACGGCAGCCAGTCCAAGGTGAGCCTGGGCTTCGATTGCGCCAGCCTGATGGCCGAGCGCAGCCCCAGCTCTTTTCGTGGCCGGTATTTCGCCCACAGCTTCAACCGATCCCTGGGCGATGAAGCGTCCCGCGCGCTGGTCGCGGCGGTCGAGCGTGAGACCGGGCTGAGCGGTATCGCGGTCGACTGGCTGTTCGCGCGTTGGCCCAAGCGCGTCTTGCATGCCAGGTTTGCGCTCAACCTGTCGCTCATGCGACACGCCCGCTTCTGTTTGACCGACACCTACCACTTCGCCATCAACAGCATGACGCAGGGCACGCTGCCGCTGTGCGTGGTGCGTGATGAGCCGGCGGTGTCGTCGACCTTGAACGAGGTCAAGAAGATGGCGCTGCTCAGCATGGTCGGGCTCGATGCTGCCTTGCTGCGTGTCCCCGGCGAAACGATGCAACCGGCATCGGCGTCGGACCTGACTGCAGCCGCTCAGGACACCGCCCGAATCGTGGCGCGGCTGGGTTTAAACGGCGGCTGGCGCACGGGGTTCGATCAGCGTCAGGCCGACTTGCGAGCGCAACTGCGCCGATGCTTTGCTTGAGGACGCCGCCGTGTCGATGATTCCCGTGTTCGTCATCCATCTGGACCACCGCGTGGACCGTCGCCAGTCCATGCTGGATCAACTGGCGCGAGTGGGCCTGGCGGCAGAGTTCTTCCCGGCGGTCGACGGGCGGGCCATCCACCGCGCTGCGATGCCCGAGTTGTGCGAGGCCGGCGAGCTGTCGGATGGCGAGGTCGGCTGCTACCTGAGCCACCTCGGTGTGTGGCGCCAGATCGCTGCGCGTGGCATCGACCGGGCGCTGGTGCTCGAAGACGACGCGCTGCTGAGTCCTGCGCTGTCGGCCATGCTCGATCAGCTGAAACCAGACCAGTTGCGCGACATCGACGTGGTGCGGCTGTCCAGCCTCATGCGACAGCGTGGCAAGCCGCTTCGGCCCTTGGCCGAAGGCCGGTCGTTGCTGCTGCCCGTCAAGAGCCCGAGCGGTTTGCAGGGCTACGTGGTCACGGCGCGCGGCGCGCGCAGGCTGGTGGACGCCTTCAGCGTGCCGCGCATGGCGGTCGACACCGCGGTCGATGGCGCCTGGCAGCACGGATTGAATGTGGTGATGGTGGCCCCGCCTGTGGTTCAGCACGACCTGGCCGTGCACTCGTCCATCGAGGGCACCGGGCGCCGCAAGGGCCGAAGGGCTGCGCGCGGCCTGGCGCTTTGGACTGCTTCCGTGCGCAAGCAACTGATGCTCTCGCGTGTGTTTCGGACGCTGACCGGCCGTGCCCGCGTCGCCTACTGGCTCACCCCGAGCGTGTCGGATCCGCCCATGCCGGGTTGATCAAGACCCCAGCCGCCAGCCCAGCCATTCGCGCATCACCAGCCGGCTGTGCGTGAAGCCGGCGCTCGAGGGCAGCCAATCGAGCACCGGCAGTTGAGTCTGCTGGGCCAGCCCCATGGGCGCGGGCTCGATGCGGATCCGGCTCGAACGCGCTGCAGCTTCAAACAGCGTGCGGGCGCGTTGCATGTGCCAGCCGTGCGTGACCAGCACGATGCGTTTGACGCCGGCCCCGGCCAGCAGCGCCAGCGTGTGCTCGGCGTTTTCGCGGGTGTCGCGAGAGGTGTTTTCCAGCCAGCGCAGCGGTTGCCGGAAGTCTTCGGTGGCGATGCGTTGCGCCACTTGGGCCTCGGGAACGCCGGGGCGGCCAGCCCATCCGATGCCGCCGCTGAAGGCCACGGGACATCCGGTGCGCCGGGCCAGCCACAGGCCGTAGCGCAGCCGCTCCAGCGATGCGGCTGCGAGGTTGCCGGCGTCGTATTCAGGCGCGTAGGGCTCGGCTCCGCCCCCCAGCACGACGATGGCCACCGGCGACTCGCCTGGTGACGCTGCGACTTGTTGCGTGCGCAACTCAGCCAGTCGTGCCGCGCGCAGCGGCGGTGTGGCTTCGATCAGCAGCGATTGCAACGCGCTGGCGAAGCCGCTGCACGCCAGCAGCCACAGTCCGATCACGCTCACCGCCAGCAGAGTGGTCGCCGTGCGGCGATGTCGCCGCATGAGCCACAGTCCGACCAGGATGGCCAGCAGCAGTGGCACGGGCGGCAGCAACAAGGCGCTCAGCAGGGGCTTCCATGGCTCGATGCCGAGCAGGCTGACAATGCCGCTCACGGGAGTTTCCGGGTGGGGTCGAGCCGCATGCCGGCATTGTGTTCGCAGTCAAGGTTGAACGGTATGGGGAGAGTTTGTCCATGAAGTGGGTGCGGCGAATCGCGTGGGGCGCGGCAGGCTTGCTGGCTTTTTGGGCGCTGGCGTGGCTGGCGGTGCCGCCGCTGCTCAAATCGCAGTCCCAGCAGCGCTTGAGCGAGCTGCTCGGCCGCGCGGTGACCATCGGCGATGTGAGTTTCAGTCCGTGGTCCATGGAGCTGACGCTGCGCGACATCGCGATCGGCGGTGCGCCCGCCGCTGCAGCGCCTGCCTCGCCGGCGGCCAGCGCGGTGCCGCCGCTGCTCAAGGTGGCTCGGCTGTACGTCAACGCCGACATCCGCTCACTGTGGAAGCTTGCGCCGGTGATCGAGGCGTTCGAGCTCGACGCGCCCGAAGTTCGTCTGACGCACACCACGCCCGGTCACTACGACATCGACGATGTGATCGCCCGGCTGGCTTCGCCACCTTCGAGTGCGCCGTCCGGCGAGCCGGTGCATTTCGCGGTCTACAACATCAAGGTCAGCGATGCGTCGGTGGCGTTCGATGACCGGCCCAAGGGCCGGCAGCACCATCTGAAGTCGCTGCACCTGAGCCTGCCGTTCATCACCAATCTGCCCGATCAGGTGGACGTGAAGGTCGAGCCTCGACTGGCCTTCGACTTCAACGGAACGACCTTCGACACCGGCGCTCAGGTCACGCCTTTTGCCAGCACCCGTGCGGGGTTGCTGCGGTTCAACATGGGCGAGCTGGACCTGACGCCCTACACGGCTTACCTGCCTGAGACGCTGCCGGTGCGCCTGCGCAGCGGCAGTGTGGCCGCCAAGATCGAGGTGAATTTCGCGATGCCGCCCGGGGCGGTGCCCCGGGTGACGGCCAGTGGCCAGATCGGCTTCGAAAAATTCGCGCTCGACGATGCGGGCGGGGCCCCGCTGGCGGCATGGGACCACCTCGGCGTGGCGCTGCGCGACGTGCGTCCGCTCGAGCATCAGCTGTCGCTGGGTGCCATCGAATGGGGCGCGCCCACCTTGCACCTGAGCCGCGACGCACGCGGCCGCTCGAATTGGGCGCAGCTCGGCGGCGCCGGGGCGAAGGGCGCTGCCGCACCGACCTCCTCGGCGCCGGTCGTCGCGGCAGCCGCATCTGGCGCATCGGCCGCTGCCACGCCGGGTGCCCCTGCGGCGTGGAAGCTGGCGGTCGAATCGATGCACGTGGCAGGTTTGCGCGTGCTCTGGAACGACGCCAGCGTCAAGCCGGCTGCGGCGCTGGCGCTGGCCGATGTGGATTTCAAGGCCGGCCCGCTGGCGTATCCGTTTGCCGCGGATGCGACGCTGCCGGTGAGCCTGCAGGCCACGCTGACTTCGCAGGCCGAGGGCGCTGCGGCGTTGGCTCAACTGGGCGTGGATGGGCGGGTCAGTGACCGCAGTGCGGCGCTCGAACTCAAGTTGAGCGAACTGTCGCTCGACGCCTTTGCGCCGTATGTGGCCGATGTGCTCAGCGCCAAGGTCAGCGGCCGCCTGTCGACGTCCGGTGAATTGAACTGGGCGGCCGGCGCGCCGGTGCCGGCAGCCACCGCGGCCAGTGGCATCGTGAACGCCGTCGCTCCGGCCGCCAGGCTCACGCTGGGCAATGGCGTGCTGGTCGTGGACGAGTTGCGCATCACGGACGGCCACAAGCTGCCGGCGGTGGCGCTCAAGCAGTTCGCGGTGCGCGGTGTCGAACTCGACGTGCCGGCCCGTTCGGTGGTGCTGGGCAGTGTCAGGTTCGAGCAGCCGGCCGTGGCTGTGGCGCGCGATGCCCAGGGCCTGTGGAACGTCCAGCAATGGATGAAGGCGCCGGCCACCCCTTCTGCGACACCAAATGCCGCGCCGCTGTCGGCCTCTGCCCCGAGTGCGGCAGTGGCTGAGACGCCGTGGCGTGTGGATCTGCGCGATCTGGCGGTCGACTCAGGCTCGGTGCGGCTCGATGACGCTCAGGCAGTGTCCGGCGAGCCGGTGCTGCTGGTGCTGCGCGGCATGAAGCTTGGTGTGCAAAAGCTGGTGCTGTCGGGATCGCGCACGCTGTCGCCGGCCGAGGTGCAATTCAGCGCCCGCCTGGCCGGAAGCTCCGATGTGGTTCGTTCGCCGGACAGGTCGATCAAGTCGGCGGCCGGTTCAGCCACGGCCGGCGCGCTCGACTGGCGCGGTCAGTTCGGCTTGCAGCCCTTGATGGTCAAGGGCGCGTTGAAGCTCGATCGCCTGCCCGTGCACGCCTTCGAACCTTACGCACGCAGCCACTTGCCGGTGCGGCTGGTGCGTGCCGAAGCGGGCGTGAAGGCCGATGTCGCGGTGAACGAGTTGCCCGCCGGGCTCGACATCGGTGTGGCCGGCGACATCCTGATCGCCGACGTGCTGGTCAACAGCCGTCCACCGGCCGATGCGTTGGCGAGTTCGGCTCAGGAGCTGCTGAGCTGGCACTCGTTCAAGCTCAACGGCGTCAAGCTGGCGATGGCGCCGGCCAAGCCGACCCGCGTGGACATCGCCGAGGTGGTGCTCAGCGATTTCTTCGCGAGCCTGGTGCTTGACGAGAAAGGGCGCTTCAACCTGCAGCAAGAGCCCGCGGCTGACGCGCCCGTCACACCCGCTGCGCCTGCCACGCCGCCCGTGGCCATCGCGCCGGCGGCCGCAGCGACCCAGCCCGCTGCTGCGCCAGCGGCTGCGCTGCCACCCGAGATCAGCGTGGGTGCGACGCGGCTGGTCAACGGGCGGATCGACTTCACCGATCACTTCGTGCGCCCCAACTACAGCGCCGATCTGAGCGAGCTCAACGGCAGCCTCAGCGCGTTCCGCTCGGGCTCCAGCGACATGGCCACCATCGAACTGCACGGCCGTGCGGCCAAGACCGCCTTGGTCGAGATTTCGGGCCAGTTCAACCCGACCGCGCAGCCGCTGGCGATGAACATCCGCGCGCGGGCGACCGACCTCGAGCTCGCGCCGCTGTCGCCCTATGCGGGCAAGTACGCCGGCTATGCGATCGAGCGCGGCAAGCTGAGCATGGACCTGAGCTACCTGATCACGCCCGACGGCCGGCTCGAGGCCAAGAACCAGGTCATCGTCAATCAGCTGACCTTTGGCGAGCGCGTCGAAAGCGCCAGCGCGACCTCGCTGCCGGTTTTGCTGGCGGTGTCGCTGCTCAAGGACAGCCGCGGTGTGATCGACATCAACCTGCCTCTGACCGGCTCGCTGAAGGACCCGCAGTTCAGCATCGGCGGGCTGGTCGTCAAGGTGATCGTCAACCTGCTGACCAAGGCGCTGACGTCGCCGTTCTCGCTGCTGTTCGGCAGCAGCGAACAGGACCTGAGCGTGGTCGAGTTCCGGCCCGGCACGGCCGCGCTGAGTGACGCCGGAACTGCCTCGCTTGAGAAGGTGGCCAAGGCGCTGTCGGATCGCCCGGCGCTCAAGATGACGGTGACCGGCGGATCCGATCTGCAAGCCGAACGTGAGGCCTATGTGCAGGCCGCCATCGAAGCACGCTTGCATCAGGAGCGCGCCAAGGAGCTCGCGCGCGACGGCAAGGCGCCCGAGCCTGCGGCGTCTGGTGTATCGGCTGCAGCCTTCAGTGCTGCCGAGCGCGAGCGGCTGCTCAAGGCGGTCTACAAGCAAACCGAGATCGCCGACAAGCCGCGCAACTTCGTGGGTCTGGCCAAGGACATTCCGGCGGCCGACATGGAAGCGCTGCTCAAGACGGTGATTCCGGTCACCGACACCGTGATGCGGCAGCTTGCGCTGCAGCGCGGGCTGGTGGTGCGCGACGGACTGATCGCCAAGGGCCTGCCCAGCGATCGGCTGTTCATCGGCGCGCCCAAGCCACGGCTGGCCGGCGGCGACAGCGCGGCGTGGACGCCGAGTGCGCAGCTGGTCCTGAAGAACGATTGACACGAAAGGGCACGGACATGGCGGATCAAGTCATCACCTTGGGCGGGGGTTGCTTCTGGTGCACCGAGGCGGTCTACGAGCACGTGGACGGCGTCACCGCGGTCGAGTCGGGTTACTGCAACGGCCGCGTCGCCAAGCCCAGCTACGAGCAGGTGTGCAGCGGTGCCACGGGCTGCGTCGAGGTGATCCGGGTGAGCTTCGATGCCGAGCGCATCAGCCTGCGTGAGGTGCTCGAGATCTTCTTTGTGATCCACGACCCGACCACGCTCAACCGCCAGGGCCACGACGTGGGCACGCAGTACCGCTCGGGCATTTACTTTCACGACGCGGCGCAGCAGGCGGTGGCGCGCGAGGTGATGGACGAGGTGGATGCCAAGGTGGGCGGGCGTCTCGTCACCGAGCTGGTGCCGGTGGCGGACTATTCGCGGGCCGAGGACTACCACCAGCACTACTACGCCAACCACCCCGAGCAGGGCTACTGCGCGATGGTGGCCGCGCCCAAGATCGAGAAATTCCGCAAGACCTTTACCAGCCGCTACCGCTGAGCGACGGATACTGACGCGTCAGCTCTGGTTGAAGTCCGGCTTGCGCTTGGCCATGAACGCGGCCATGCCTTCGCGCTGGTCGCGGCTGCCGAACAGCGAGTGGAACAGCCGCCGCTCGTAGGACACGCCGTCCGACAGGCCCGTCTCGAAGGCGCGGTTCACGCACTCCTTGGCCATCATCACGCTGGGGCCGCTGAGGCTGCAGATGGTGGCCGCAGCGGCCAGCGTTTCGGTCATCAACTGATCGGCCGCCACCACGCGGGACACCAGCCCGGCCCGCTCGGCCTCGGTGGCATCCACCATGCGCCCGGTGAGCACCATGTCCATGGCCTTGCTCTTGCCCACCGCGCGCGGCAGGCGCTGCGTGCCGCCGGCGCCGGGGATGATGCCCAGCTTGATTTCGGGCTGGCCGAATTTGGCGGTGTCCGCGGCGATGATGAAGTCGCACATCATCGCCAGCTCGCAGCCGCCGCCCAGCGCGAAGCCGGCCACCGCCGCAATCACCGGCTTGCGCACCTGGCGGATGGTTTCCCAGTTGCGCGTGATGAAGTTGCCCTTGAAGGCGTCCATGTGGCTGAGCTCGGCCATGCCGCCGACGTCAGCGCCTGCGGCAAAGGCCTTGTCGCTGCCGGTGATCACGATGCAGCCGATGGTCGCGTCGGCGTCGAAGGCCAGGAGTGCTGCGCCCAGTTCGTCCATCAGCGCGTCGCTCAGCGCATTGAGGGCCTTCGGCCGGTTCAGCGTGATGACGCCGGTCTTGAGCGCGCCGTCGCCGTGCACGGCAGTCAGGATGGATTCGAAGGGGGTGGTCGGGGTCATCGTCGGTCTCCGGGGATCAGCAGTGAGCAAGTTGCTGCGCGTCGCGCGCCTCAGGGCGCCAGCCGCTCGCGCGTCCAGGTGCCGTCTTGCAGCCGGTATTGCAGCCGGTCGTGCAGGCGCGAAGGCCGGCCTTGCCAGAATTCCCAGCGGTCGGGCACCAGGCGGTAGCCGCCCCAGTGCGGCGGGCGTGGCGGGTTGAGCAGGAACTTCGCGCCGAACTTGGCCGCGTTGGCCACCAGCACGCCACGCGACGAGATGACCTCGCTTTGCGGCGAGGCCCACGCGCCAATGCGCGAGTCGAGCGGGCGCGACTTGAAATAGGCGTCGGATTCCGCGGCACCCACCTGCTCGACACGGCCTTCGATGCGCACCACCCGTTCGAGCTCGACCCAGTGAAACTGCAGCGCGGCAAACGGGTGGGCCGCCAGCTCGCGGCCCTTGCGGCTTTGGTAGTTGGTGAACCACACGATGCCGCGCGCGTCGCAGCCCTTGATCAGCACCACACGCGTGGACGGTCGGCCATCGGCGCCGACGGTGGCCACGGTCATCGCGTTGGGCTCGGGCAACTCACCGGTGATCGCTTGCTGCAGCCACAACTCGAACTGCGCGAGCGGGTCGTCGAGCGAGGCCGATTCGTCGAGCTCTGCGCGCTCGTAGCTTTTGCGTAAATCGGCAATGGAATCCATCGGTCGAGTATAGAAACCCGACCCTCGTATCCGCGAGCATCGTGCGCTGGTGCGTTGCGCAGGACAACCGCACACGGGGGTGGGGCAATGCCTTAAGTGATGGTCCTCTGGTGCGCACGGCAGGCATCGCCCATGCTTGCGTTCAGCAGCAGTCGCAGCCACGCCATGTCTTTGTCGGCGTGTTCTGAGACTGATCCCGCACAGAGGTGGAAACCGGTATGAATGCGTCGCCTGTGGTCATCGTTGTCGCCGCTGGAGGCGCGTCCCGTTTTCTCGAAGCCGGCCCTGAGGGCGCGTCGAGCGTGCTGGGAGCCACGCTGGCCCTCGTCATGGGCTGCGGCTTGTCGGTGGTGGTGGCAGCCACCGAAACCCTGGCCGCTGAAGCCCGTCGACACGTGGCCAGCCGCGATGTGCTCGTGCTGGAGCCGCTGGCTGAAGTCGCCGCCTACGCCGGACTGGAGCGGCGCCGACTGAGCGCGATCCGGGGCGCAGGCGCCGCGATGGCGCGGGGCGTGACCGCGCGTCCGAACGCGGGTGGCTGGCTGGTTCTGCCCGGTGACATGGACCGGGTCAAGCCGTCAACACTGCAGCAGGTGGCCGCCGCATTGCGTCAGCATGCCATCGCCTACCCCCAGCACCACGGACGTCGCGGCCATCCGATGGGCTTCAGTGCAGCCCTTTTCTCGGAGCTGGTCGCGTTGCGCAACGACGATGGCGCCAGACGGCTGGTTGCGCGTTATCCGTCGCATGCGGTAGATGTCGAGGATGCAGGCTCGCAAGTGGGCCTGGAGCCGGTGGATGAACTTCACGACGCACGCGCCGCCTGGACGGGCCCCGCCACGCTGCGAGGCAGGCGTCTGGCCGACGCCTAGGCGGTTGCCGGCAGCAAGGTCAGTGAACTTGCGGGGTGGGTGCCGAGGCCAGCGGTGGGGCGTTTCACGCCATGCCGCTCACAGGGTGCCGCGCTGGATCAATTCCACCTTGTAGCCATCGGGGTCCGTGACAAAGGCAATCACCGTGGCTCCGCCGGCCACCGGTCCGGCCTCGCGGGTGACCCGCCCGCCATGGGTCTTGATGTTTTCGCAAGCGGCATAGGCGTCGGGCACTTCGATGGCGATGTGGCCGTAGGCGGTTCCCATGTCGTAACTGTCCACGCCGTGGTTGTGCGTGAGTTCGAGCTCGGCGTGCTCGGGATTGCTGCCGTAGCCGAGAAAGGCCAACGTGTATTTGTGCTCCGGCCGGTCGGTGGTGCGCAGCAGTTTCATGCCCATCACGCGGGTGTAGAAATCGATCGATCGCTGGAGGTCGCCGACGCGCAGCATGGTGTGTAGCAGTCTCATCTGGGGTTTCCTGTCAGGGGTTGATGCAGCAGCACAGGGTAGCGCGGCTGTGCCGAAAATATTTTGCTAAACCCCTCAAGTCTGTGCATTGCCGCTCCGATACCCAGATGTCGGCGCCGGGTTTCACCATTAACTTGGCAAGCCTTGGTGCTCCAGCGTGGCACCCGCCGACCCCAATCACCGCCCCGTCCGTCCTGGAGGGGGCTTTTCATGCCGCTGTGCCCGGCGCACATCGCGCAGCATGAAGAGATAAAGCCCCTCGACCTTTTCCCGCGCCCATGGCGTTTTGCGCAAAAACTTCAGGCTCGACGCCACGCTCGGGTCGCTGATGAAGCAACGCACCGGGATCAGTGCACCCAGTTCCGCCCAGCCGTAATGCGCCACCAGCGCGGTCACGATGTCCTCGAGCCGCAGCCCGTGCAGCGGATTGCGCGGCTGCGGCGGTGGTGCCACCGGCGGTGCGGGCTTGGCAGCGTTGGCCAGCCACACGCCCATGCCTTGCGCGTTGAGCTCGATGTCCATGTCCAGCAGTTCCAGCACCCGCTCGCGCGGCAGCTCACCTCCCAGGCGCTGCACACGATCGAGGTAGATCTCGCGCAGCCCCTCGACCAGCCCCACGTGGCGCTCCTCGGCACCGGACATTGCCGCCGCGGTGCGCCCGCCCAGCGCGACGACCGCATCGAGCTGCTCCAGGTACTCACGACCCAGCCGCTGCAGTGTGCTGGCGTCGTCGGGGCCGGGCGTGGCGGGCAGGCGGCCGAAGTGCGTGAGGTACACGCAGTCGGGGCGCAGCGCCAGCAGCCGCTCGAACGAGTGACGCAGCGCCGGCGGGTCGAACTGCACGGGCGTGGTGCTGGGCAGCAGCCAGGCACCATGCGGCGTGTCGAACTCGCGGTAAGACAGGCCGAAGGTGTCGCCGGTGAACACGCCGCGGCTGCGTTCGTCCCACACGCAGTGGTGATGGCGCGCGTGGCCGGGCGTGTCGAGCAATCGCAAAGGACGCCCGGCCAGGTCGATTTCCATGCCGTCGGCGCTTTCGAGCACGCGCTCGACGGGCACCGGAAGTACCGTGCCGATCGAACGCTGCACTTCGTCGGCGCCGTAGACGGCACTGGCGCCGGCGATCAGCTTGGATGGATCGATGAGGTGCCGCGCGCCCATCGGGTGCACCACCAGCCGCGCGTTGGGCAGCGCGGCCATCAGCGCACCCGAGCCGCCTGCGTGGTCGAGGTGCACGTGCGTGGGGATCACCCAGTCGACGGCCTCGCGCGCCACCCCCGCCGCTGCGAGCACCGCCAGCAGCCGCGGCACCGAGTGGCCCGTGCCCGTGTCGATGAAAGCGGCGCGGCCGCGCTCGACGACGAGGTAGGCCGCGTCGAAGTTCCCCCGCTGGTAGCCGGTGTCGATCGCCCACACGCCGTGCGCGAGTGCGGTTGAAAATTCAGTCGTTGATTCCATGGTGTTGCCTTTGGCCTGTGTGCCTTGACCCTCACGAGATTGTTGCGATGAACATCACCGTTTACGGCATTCCGAACTGCGACACCGTCAAGAAGGCCCGCGCCTGGCTCGACGATCAGGGCATTGCCTACACCTTCCACGACTACAAGAAGCAAGGCGTGCCGCTGCTGCAGCTCGATGGCTGGATGCGGCAGCTGGGCTGGGAGCAACTGCTCAACCGCAAGGGCACCACCTGGCGCAAGCTCGACGCCGAGCGACAAGCCGGCGTTCACGATGCGGCCAGCGCGCGCGAATTGATGGTCGCGCAGCCAAGCGTCATTCGTCGCCCGGTGGTCGAGCACCCGGGCGGCGTGCTGGTGGGCTTTGATGTGCCTGGATGGGAGCGTTCGCTGAACTGATTCAGCGCCACTGCGAGTCGTTGCGGCGTGGCGCGTTGCGATGCGCGAGTCGCCCCGAATCAAGTGCGGTATGTTGCGTCCATGGATGAGCTGACCTTCCTCTGGCACGACTACGAAACCTTCGGCGTGGTGCCCCGCCGTGACCGGCCCGCGCAGTTCGCGGGCGTGCGCACCGATGCGGATCTCAACGAGGTCGACGCGCCGCTCACGCTGTACTGCCAGCCGGCCGACGACAGCCTTCCCGACCCCGAGAGCTGCCTGCTCACGGGCATCACGCCGCAGGTCTGCCAGGAGCGTGGCATGCCCGAGCACGCGTTCGCTGCGGCGATCGAGGCGCAGCTTTCGCGTCCCGGCACCGTGGGCGTGGGCTACAACTCGATCCGCTTTGACGACGAGGTCACGCGGCATCTGTTCTGGCGCAACCTGATCGAGCCTTACGCGCGCGAATGGCAAAACCAGTGCGGCCGCTGGGATCTGATGGACGTGGTGCGTTGCTCCTACGCGCTGCGTCCGGCCGGCATCCACTGGCCGCGCCACGACGACGGGCGGCCCTCGTTCAAGCTCGAGCACCTGAGCGCGGCCAACGGGCTGGCACACGATGCGGCTCACGATGCGCTGTCGGACGTGCGCGCCACGCTGGCGCTGGCACGGCTCATCCGCAACGCGAACCCGAAGCTGTGGGACTTCTGTCTGCGGCTTCGCAAGAAGGATGAAGTCATCCGCGAGATGGCCATGGCCCAGGCCGCGGGCAAGCCTTTCTTGCACGTCTCGGGCATGTACCCGGCCGAGCGCGGCTGCATCGCGTTGGTGTGGCCGCTGGCGCCGCACCCGACCAACAAGAACGAGGTCATCGTGTGGGACCTTGCCGAAGACCCGCGCGTGCTGCGCGATCTGGACGCCGCGACGCTGCGCCAGCGCATGTTCAGCCGTGCCGACGCGCTGCCCGAGGGCGTGACGCGTTTGCCGATCAAGACGATTCACCTGAACAAGTCGCCGGTGGTGATCGGCAACCTGAAGACGCTGAGCGCCGAGATGGCCGAGCGCTGGGGCATCGACGTGGCGCAAGCGCTGGTGCATGCCGATCTGGCCGCGCAGCACACCGCGTTGCTGGCCGGCCTGTGGCCCGAGGTGTTCGAGCGCCCCGAGGCAACCACGCCCGACGTCGATGAAGACCTTTACGGCGGCTTCGTCGGCAACGAGGACCGGCGCGTGTTGCAGCGGCTGCGAGGGCTTGCGCCCGCCGCGCTGGCCGCTCAGCGACCCGGCTTTGCCGATCCGCGGCTCGGTGAACTGCTGTTCCGGTATCGCGCCCGCAACTTTCCCGAAACGCTCACCGACGACGAGCAGCAGCGCTGGCACGAGCACCGCGTGCACCGGCTGCATGAGGGGGCGGGCGGCGCCAGAACACTGCAGGCGTTCTTCGATCGCATCGACGAGCTTGGCGAAGATGCCGACGAACGGGCGCAGGACATCCTCGGCGCGCTGGTCGACCACGCCACGTCGATTGCCCCGGAACTGGACTGAGGCGGGGGACGACATCCAGCGCCCCGCAGCAGTGCGTACGTCAGTGCCGCTGCGGCTGAATTGACCGACCGACAACTGAAATGTCCCGATTTGGTGCCTACGCGCGCACCAAATCGGGCTCGATTTTTGCTTCCGTGGTGCGCTCAATTCGAACAACGGCGCACCAGACGCCGCTCACAGGCACCATACGGAGGCATTCATGGATCAGGTCAAGCAGGGCAGCGACGCCCTCTTTTTGTTGTTGGGCGCCGTCATGGTGCTGGCGATGCACGCGGGCTTCGCGTTTCTCGAGCTCGGCACGGTGCGCAAGAAAAACCAGGTCAACGCGCTGGTGAAGATCCTGGTCGATTTCTCGGTGTCGACCGTCGTCTACTTTTTCATTGGCTACACCGTGGCCTACGGCACCAGCTTTTTCACCGGCGCCGAGTCGTTGATGCAAAAGAACGGCGTTGAGCTGCTGCGCTTTTTCTTCTTGCTGACCTTTGCGGCGGCCATTCCGGCCATTGTGTCGGGGGGCATCGCCGAGCGTGCGCGCTTCGGTCCCCAACTCGTTGCGACTGCCGTGCTGGTGGGCGTGGCGTACCCGCTGCTCGAGGGCGTGATGTGGGGCAACAAGTTCGGCATCCAGGAGGCGATCACCCGACTCACTGGCGCGGCGTTCCATGACTTTGCCGGCAGTGTGGTCGTGCATGCGTTTGGCGGCTGGATCGGCCTGGTGGCGGTGGTCCTGCTGGGTGCACGCAGCAACCGCTATCGCAAGGACGGCGGCATCAGCGCGCACCCGCCGTCGAACATCCCCTTCCTGGCGCTGGGCGCGTGGGTGCTGGCCGTGGGTTGGTTCGGCTTCAACGTGATGAGCGCGCAGGCGCTCGACAAGATCTCCGGGCTGGTGGCCGTCAATTCGCTCATGGCGATGGCCGGAGGCACGCTGGTGGCGGTGCTGCTGGGTCGCAACGACCCGGGATTTGTCTACAACGGTCCGCTGGCCGGGCTGGTGGCGGTGTGTGCGGGGTCTGATGTGATGCACCCGGCCGGCGCGCTGGCGGTCGGTGGCGTGGCCAGCGCGATCTTCGTGTCGATGTTCACCCTCACCCAGAACCGCTGGAAGATCGACGACGTGCTGGGCGTGTGGCCGCTGCACGGGCTGTGCGGTGCGTGGGGCGGCATCGCCTGCGGCATCTTCGGCCAGCCGGGGCTCGGTGGCGTCGGTGGCGTGAGCTTCGGTGCGCAACTGGCGGGAACGCTGATCGGTGTGGTCTGGGCGCTGGTGTCGGGGCTGGCGGTCTACGGCGGCATCAAGTCGGTGACCTCGTTGCGCTTGTCGCTCGAAGAGGAGTTCGAGGGGGCGGATCTGTCGATTCACCGCATTGGCGCCACACCGGAGCATGAAGCCAACTGGTGAAACCTTGCATCGGTGAGCCGGGTTCAGCGCAGCACGACGTACATCGCCGCGTCGGGGAAGCTGAACTCCACACGCTGCGCATTTCGCGTCAGCGGCACGGGTTTGAGCGGCATGCCATTCATGTCGAGCGCGGTGGCGGAGGTGAGCGCCGGGTTGTCGATCGCGACTTCGAGCCTCGCCGAAACCACCCGCCACGGTGCGCTGCCGATCGAGGTGATTTCGAGCCCACTGACCGGCAGCTTGCTGCCCGTCGTCCAGGTGGCCGGCCGCTCGGTCCAGCCGGTGGGCCGGCTTTGCGTGGCGTATTGCACCAGCACACGTCGTGAACGCCGCAACGGCTCGTCATCGAGCGAGATCGCGATGGCCGCGCCATAGCTGTTGTGCGAGGTGAACTGCACATCGGCCAGCTTCGTGGTGGCCGTGGCCGCGTTGAAGTGGGCGGCCACGCCTTGCACCCGCGGCGCGTCGACGGTGCAGCGACCGAGTTGCGACGACATGACGATCTCGCCTGTGTTCGAGCGCAGGGCGTCGGGGCTGATCAGCTTGCCCAGCGGTGCCAGCTTGGACTTGGCAGGATCTGCGTCGAAGGCGATTTGCACCGGACCCATCAAAAACGCCTCGCCGGGCACGCCGGTCTGGATGCTGGAGCGCTCGGCGATGTCGCCGCTGTCGCGGTTGGGGTCGTAGCTGGGCTCTTCGGCGATGACGGGCGTCTTGCGTGCCCACAGGTCCGGGAGCGACCGGTTCTCGATCACCACGGGCGCGCCACGCTGCACATCGCCGCGCCGGTAGGCGAGGGCGGCCGCGGGAAAGCTCCCGAGCATCTCGGGCGTGGCGAAGGCCCACTTCTGCTGGCTGGCCAGATAGCCGTTGGCAGATTGCGGCGGCGACCAGCCCTCATCGCTGGTGCTGAACCAGAAATAGCCGTCGATGCCGGTGAGCGACGCATAGGCCGAGATGAGGAACGGCCCTTCGGCCGCGTACGCGTTGGGCATCACCCAGGCGCCCTCGGTCACCAGCATCGGTCTGCCCACGGTTTGCTTCAGGTTGATCGGCAGCAGCTTCGGGTTGCGCAGTGCGCTCTCGCTGGTGTAGCGGTCGCCGGGCATCACCGCCCAGCCGCGGTTGGGGCCTTCGTGCAATCCGCCGGTGTAGACGTTGGCCGCGTCGACATCGGCGGCGGTGTATGACCATCTCTCGACATCGCCCAGGCGCACCGCGCTGGCGGTCTTCCAGTTGCCCGCGTTGATCAGCGAACCCACGCCGAGTTCGTCGCGCAGGTAGGTCACGATCATGCGGTTGAAGTCATGCATGGTGCGTGCGTAGAACTCGGTCTGATCGGCCAGCCGAACCGCCCGTGAGCCGCGTGCGCTCTGGGTCAGCTCCCACAGGTTGATCAGCGCGAGGCGGCCTTCGTTGGGCGCATCGCCTGGGATCAGATCACCACCCCACGCAGCCAGCGCCTTGGCCGCCGAGCCGTGCTTGCCGGCGGCAAATTGGGCGAAGCGACCCTCGAGCGCAGCACGTTGCGGGCCCTTGATGCCGCCCACCGTCCAGAACAGCAAGCTGTCCTCGTTCTGGATCTGCACCAGCGCCACGCTCGCGTCACGCGCCAGCGGCACGCCGCTGTAGGGGTTCTTTTCGGTGAACAGTTGCTTGAGCCAAGCCTTGTAGGCGGCCTGCAACGTGGGATCGAAAAACAGCAGACCGAAGGCTGACTGGTCGGCACCACCAGCCACCGCCCAGTCCTTCGAGAACTTCATGGGGCCGGCCCAGTACGGCGAGATCACGCTGTAGATGCCCTCGTTGCGCATCGCTGCCACCATGCGCCAGATCGCATCGCGTTCCGAGCGGTTGATGTCGCCGATGGCAGCGCTGGTTGGCGGGCTGATCTGCCGGTGCTGGCGCACCAGATTGACCCCGCGCTTGGCAAGAAAGCGCGCATGCCGCGCCAGATCCGGTGCCGTCTTGGGCCCCAATGGTGTGGCCGTGAACGGCCGTCGGGCCACGTCGCTGTTGACTGCCCAAAAGCGGATGGGCAGGCCGTCGCCCCGAATGAAATCGCCCTTGGCATCGATGCGCACGAAGCCGGTTTCGCCCGCAGTTTTTTCGTTGAGCGAGCGCAGATCAAGCAGCGAGTCGGCGCTGAAGTCATCTCGCGGCGGCGTGAATGCCCAAGTGGCCGTGGTGTCGACCTGGGCTGTGGCACCCAGGGCCATCCACAGCAAAGGACAGGCGATGGCCCAGCGCCGAAACGATCGCGCGCCGTCGCGCAAGGCGGCGCCAGGCCACCGAGCCAGGCTGGCGACGGCGATCCATTCAGCTCTCATGGTGACTCCAACCACATGAAAAAAGCCCCGCTGCAGTGACACAGCGGGGCTTCAGGCAGAGTGAACAAGACCCTCAGGCTGTGGTCTTCTCGCTGGCCTCAGTGAACTCATCGATCTTGTCGAAGTTCAGGTACTGGTACACCGTGTTGCTCGCGGCGGTCAGCACGCCCATATCGAGGAGGTATTCCTCGCGCGTGGGGATGCGGCCGAGCTTCGAGCAGATGGCGGCCAGTTCGGCCGAGCCCAGGTACACGTTCGAGTTCTTGCCCAGACGGTTCGGGAAGTTGCGGGTGCTGGTGGAGAACACCGTGGCGCCTTCCTTGACCTGTGCCTGGTTGCCCATGCACAGGCTGCAGCCCGGCATTTCCATGCGTGCACCGGCACTGCCCAGCACGCCGTAGTGGCCTTCGTCGCTGAGCTTCTTGGCGTCCATCTTGGTCGGTGGGGCGACCCACAGCTTGACCGGGATGTCACGCTTGTTCTCGAGCAGCTTGCTGGCTGCGCGGAAGTGGCCGATGTTGGTCATGCAGCTGCCGATGAACACTTCGTCGATCTTGGCGCCGGCGACTTCGGACAGCGTCTTCACGTCGTCCGGATCGTTCGGGCAGGCCACGATCGGCTCGTGGATGTCAGCCAGATCGATCTCGATGATGGCGGCGTATTCGGCATCGGCATCGCCGGCCAGCAGTTGCTGATCGGCCAGCCAGGCTTCCTGGGCTGCGATGCGGCGAGCCAGCGTGCGCGCGTCGGCGTAACCCTCGGCGATCATCCACTTCATCAGCGTGATGTTGCTGTTGATGTACTCGGCGATCGGCTCCTTGTTGAGGTGCACAGTGCAGCCGGCGGCGCTGCGCTCGGCCGAGGCATCGCTCAGTTCGAACGCCTGCTCGACCTTCAGATCAGGCAAGCCCTCGATCTCGAGGATGCGGCCGCTGAAGATGTTCTTCTTGCCCTTCTTCTCGACGGTCAGCAAGCCGGCCTTGATGGCGTAAAGCGGGATTGCGTTGACCAGATCGCGCAGCGTGACGCCGGGCTGCATCTTGCCCTTGAAACGCACCAGCACGCTCTCGGGCATGTCGAGTGGCATCACGCCGGTGGCCGCGGCAAACGCGACCAGCCCGGAGCCGGCCGGGAAGCTGATGCCGATCGGGAAGCGGGTGTGGCTGTCGCCGCCGGTGCCCACGGTGTCAGGCAACAGCAGGCGGTTGAGCCAGCTGTGGATCACGCCGTCACCCGGGCGCAGCGCGATGCCGCCACGGTGGCTGATGAAGTCAGGCAACTCGTGGTGCATCTTCACGTCGACCGGCTTCGGGTAGGCCGCGGTGTGGCAGAACGATTGCATCACCAGGTCGGCGCTGAAGCCCAGGCAGGCCAGGTCCTTCAGCTCGTCGCGGGTCATCGGGCCGGTGGTGTCTTGCGAGCCGACCGAGGTCATGCGTGGCTCGCAGTAGGTACCAGGGCGAACGCCTTGTTGCTGGCCGTTGACCACGGGCAGGCCGCAGGCCTTGCCGACCATCTTCTGGCCGAGGCTGTAGCCCTTCTTGGTGTCGGCCGGGTTTTGCGGCAGGCGGAACAAGGTCGAAGGCGGCAGGCCCAGGGCGTCGCGCGCCTTGGCGGTCAGGCCGCGACCGATGATCAGCGGAATACGCCCTCCCGCGCGCACCTCGTCGAACAGCACGTCGCTCTTGACCTTGAACTCGGCAATCACCTTGCCATCTTTGAGGGCCTTGCCTTCGTAGGGGCGCAGTTCAACCACGTCACCCATGTTCATCTGGTTGACGTCAAGCTCGATCGGCAGCGCGCCGGCGTCTTCCATGGTGTTGTAGAAGATCGGGGCGATCTTGGCGCCCAGGCACACGCCGCCGAAGCGCTTGTTCGGCACGAACGGAATGTCCTCCCCGGTGAACCACAGCACGGAGTTGGTGGCCGACTTGCGGCTCGAACCGGTACCGACCACATCGCCCACATAGGCCACCAGATTGCCGCGCGCACGCAGGTCTTCGATGAACTTGATGGGGCCGCGCTTGCCGTCTTCTTCCGGCGTGATGCCAGGGCGCGCGTTCTTGAGCATCGCCAAGGCGTGCAGCGGAATGTCGGGGCGGCTCCAGGCGTCAGGCGCGGGCGACAGGTCGTCGGTGTTGGTTTCGCCGGTCACCTTGAAGATGGCCACGGTGATGCTTTGCGGCACTTCAGGGCGCGAGGTAAACCACTCGGCGTCGGCCCAGCTCTGCAACACGGACTTCGCGTTGGCATTGCCCTTGTCGGCCTTGTCCTTGACGTCGTGGAACTGGTCGAACATCAGCAAGGTGTTCTTGAGACCGGCCGCAGCCACCGCGCCGACCGTGGCGTCGTCGAGCAACTCGATCAGCGGGCTGATGTTGTAGCCGCCGAGCATGGTGCCCAGCAGCTGGGTGGCCGTCTCGCGGCTGATCAGCGAGCAGGTTTCGGTGCCGTGCGCCACGGCGGCCAGATAGCTGGCTTTCACGCGGGCTGCGTCGTCAACACCGGCTGGCACGCGGTGCGTGATCAGTTCGACCAGGTTTGCGGCTTCGCCGGCAGGGGGCGACTTCAGCAGTTCGATCAGCTCGCTGGTTTGCTGTGCCGACAGGGGCAGTGGTGGAATGCCCAGAGCGGCGCGTTCGGCGACATGTTTTCGGTAGGTTTCAAGCATGGTGAGGGCTCCTTCAAGAGATGGGCGAACTGTAGGGTTCAAGGGGAAGAACTGAGGGCGGTTTTCTGGGCTGCGGTGTCAGCGGCTTGTCTGGCGGCTTCGATGATCTCGCGCTGCTTCGGGCATACGCACTCGTCAACCAGCCGGGTGCCGGTTTTGACGTTCAGCAGCATCGACTTGCTGGCAATCTGGATCATCAGTGTGTTGCCCTTCACGTCTTCAAGTCGGACGGCGCCGGTGCTCGACAGCACAGGCTTCATCAAATATGTTGAGGCACCAAAGCGAAGATCAACGTAGGCCGGGTGCCTTTCACTGGCCTTGATCTGCACTGTCTGCTTGAAGTCGCAGAAGTATTCGCCGTAGTACACGCGTTCGGCCACGGCGATCTGTTCATCCGACGCCGGTTCTGGCGGCAGTTCGGCAGGCACCTTTTTGTCCGTGGACTTCTGCTTGGCTGCCGGTTTGGATGTCGACTTCAGGGGCGCTTGCTCGACGCCTTTGGCAGACACCTCAGCGCGTACCTGTGCCCAAACCAGGCTGAGTGCCAGCGTCAAACCGACAGCCGCACAGCGAGTCAGTCCACGCGACCGAGGCGCGATGGCACGCTCGCGAGGCAAGTCACAGGGCGATGAATCAGGCGAGAAGTTGTTCATGGTGGTCAGAGAAGGTGCAATAGCGACATTCTCGGCACTGGCACGGTGCGCAGAGTGACTCCCGGTCGACAAAAATGGAAAGCAACTGCAACGAAACCGGATCGTGCAGGTTTCGGGCCCGGCATCCAGAACATCGACGGGCCACCAGGAATAAAAAAGCCGACCGCCCCGAAACGAGGTGGTCGGCTCGAGCGCAACGCGCATGCCCCGGGTGTGACTTCGGGGTCAGAGCAGGTGCTTCACGCCGTCTTGTTCTTCAGTCAGCTCTGCGAGAGTCAGATTGATCCGCTCCTGGCTGAAGGCATCGATTTCAAGGCCTTCGACGATCTTGTACTCACCGCCTTCGGTGGTGACGGGGTAGCCGAACATCACTTCCTTGGGAATGCCGTACTCGCCCTTGGACGGAACGCCCATGGTGACCCACTGACCATTGGAGCCGAGGGCCCAGTCGCGCATGTGATCGATCGCAGCGTTGGCAGCCGATGCTGCCGACGAAACTCCGCGCGCGGCAATGATGGCTGCACCACGCTTGCCCACGGTGGGCAGGAAGACGTCTTTGTTCCAGACGTCGTCGTTGATCATGGCCTTGACGGATTGCCCACCGATGGTGGCGAAGCGGTAGTCGGCGTACATGGTCGGCGAATGGTTGCCCCAAACGGCCAGCTTCTCAATGGCCGAAACGGCCTTGCCGGTCTTGGCTGCAATTTGCGATGCGGCGCGGTTGTGGTCCAGGCGCAGCATGGCGGTGAAATTCTTGGCCGGCAGGTCCGGCGCGCTCTTCATCGCGATGTAGGCGTTGGTATTGGCAGGGTTGCCAACGACGAGCACCTTGACATTGCGTGAGGCGGACGCGTTAAGCGCCTTGCCCTGAGCGGTGAAGATCTGTGCGTTGGCCGAAAGCAGGTCCTTGCGTTCCATGCCCGGGCCGCGGGGACGGGCGCCCACAAGCAGTGCGTAGTCGGTGTTCTTGAAAGCGGCCACAGGATCGCTGTGCGCTTCAATGCCAGCCAGCAGCGGGAAGGCGCAGTCCTCAAGTTCCATGATGACCCCCTTGAGTGCGTTCTGGGCCTTCTCGTCGGGGATTTCCAGCAGTTGAAGGATCACCGGCTGGTCCTTGCCCAGCATTTCTCCAGAGGCGATGCGAAACAGCAGGGCGTAACCGATTTGGCCAGCAGCGCCGGTTACGGCAACGCGAACGGGGGACTTGCTCATGGACGATTCTCCGCAGGATGGTGGTGGGCTGAAAACGAGGCGTGACAGCGCTTTTCAAGCGCGGGGTCGCGGCAAATTGTAAGGACCAGTTTAGGCAGGAACCAGACGCAAGTCAAAAGTCTTATGTCTTACATAAGACATCTGTCAAAAATTGACGTTCACAGGTGGACGTTTCACAGTCCCCTGTGCTGCAATCGAACTCATGAAGAACTCGAGTGCGCCGGCGATCGCGAATGACCCGTCGGTGTCCGCTCGCGCAGCCGACGGGGCATCACCCGCATTCAGTCCGCTTTATCAGCAGATCAAGATCCTGATGACGCGCAGTTTGCAAGCCGGCGAGTGGCGGCCGGCAGAGGCCATTCCAAGCGAAATGGAGCTTGCCGCACGTTTCAAGGTGAGCCAGGGCACCGTGCGCAAGGCGGTGGACGAATTGGCGGCCGAAAACCTCCTTGTGAGGCGTCAGGGCAAGGGCACGTTTGTGGCAACCCATGCCGAGCAGAAGGTTCAGTACCGTTTTTTGCGCCTGCAGCCCGACAACGGCGAACCCGGCGGCGCGCGTCGTCACTTCATTGATTGCCGCCGGTTGCGCTGCCCTGCAGATGTGGCCCGTGCGCTTGGCCTGAAGCCGGGTGACGCTGTCGTCAACGTGCGGCGGGTGCTGAGCTTTGCCGATCTGCCCGTGGTTTTTGATGACATCTGGTTGCCCGGCTTGTTGTTCAAGGGGCTGACCGCGGAGCGCCTGACGGACTATCGCGGTCCGATGTACGGTTTGTTCGAGAGTGAGTTCGGTGTGCACATGATCCGCGCCGAGGAAAAGATCCGCGCGGTGGCGGCCGACTCTGCGACAGCCCCCCTGTTGGGCGTTGATGTGGGGTTTCCCCTGCTCAGCGTCGAGCGTCTGTCGCTGACCTATGACGACAAGCCTGTGGAACTGCGCCGGGGGCTGTACAACACCTCGGGTTACCACTACCGGAATGCTTTAAGTTGAATCCCCTGCCGAAACAGCAACGGCTTCGTGCCTCGACAGGGGCTCCGTGAATCGGGCACTTGCTGCGTTGCAATAAACTCCGCCCTCCCTAACCAGGCCTCATCGAGAAAGCTGAAGATGACCGAAACCGTCAAATCGCGGCCCGAGCACCGCAATATTCATATCAGTCAGATCGTTAGTTACCGCTTGCCGCCTGCGGGTGTCGTGTCGATCCTGCATCGCGTCAGCGGTTTCCTGATGTTCCTTTTGATGCCGTTCATCATCTGGATGTTTGACACCAGCCTCACGTCAGAAATCACCTATGGTCAGTTCACCTCGGTGTTCGTGGGTGGAATCGGTCCGGTGCCAGGGTTCTTTTTCAAGTTGGTGGTGCTGGCTTTGATCTGGGCCTACCTGCACCACTTCATCGCTGGTCTGCGGCACCTGTGGATGGACATGACACATGCCGTGACCCGCGAATTCGGTCAGCGCTCCGCGATCGTCACACTCGCTCTGAGCGTGTTGTTGACGTTGGTGCTCGGCGCCAAACTTTTCTTCTGACTCTGAAGGTCAAGCCCCATGGCAAAAAATTTTGGGTCTAAGCGCATCGTCGTCGGTGCGCACTATGGTTTCAAGGATTGGCTGTCTCAGCGCGTGACGGCCACTTTGATGGCCTTGTTCACTTTGGCGCTCATCGTGCAGGTCTTGCTGCCGGGCGAGATGGGCTATGACAAGTGGGCCGGCATTTTCTCGACTCACTGGATGAAGGTGTTGACCTTCGTGGTGATCGTGTCGCTGCTCTATCACGTGTGGGTGGGCGTGCGCGACATCTGGATGGACTACATCAAGCCGGTGGGACTGCGTCTTGGTCTGCAGGTTTTTACGATCGCATGGCTGGTTGGCTGTGCGGGGTGGGCGATCCAAGTGCTGTGGAGGCTGTGATGCAAGTGGGTTCTTCAATTCCAAAAAGAAAATTCGATGTCGTGATCGTCGGAGCGGGTGGTTCGGGCATGCGTGCTTCGTTGCAACTGGCTCGCGCCGGGTTGAACGTCGCGGTGCTGTCCAAAGTGTTCCCGACCCGTTCGCACACCGTGGCAGCACAGGGCGGTATCGGCGCCAGTCTGGGCAACATGTCCGAAGACAACTGGCACTACCACTTCTACGACACGGTCAAGGGATCCGACTGGCTTGGCGATCAAGACGCGATCGAATTCATGTGTCGCGAGGCCCCGAAAGTTGTCTACGAACTCGAGCATTTGGGCATGCCGTTCGACCGCAACGCAGACGGCACGATCTACCAGCGGCCCTTCGGCGGACACACTGCCAACTATGGCGAAAAGCCGGTGCAACGCGCTTGCGCTGCGGCAGACCGCACCGGGCATGCGATGCTGCACACGCTGTACCAGCAAAACGTGAAGGCGCGCACCAACTTCTTCGTGGAATGGATGGCGCTGGACCTCATTCGCGACGCTGCTGGCGATGTGGTGGGCGTGACCGCACTTGAGATGGAAACCGGTGAGGTGCACATCCTCGAAGCGAAGATCACGCTGATGGCGACCGGCGGTGCCGGACGCATATTCGCTGCGTCGACCAACGCCTTCATCAACACCGGCGATGGCCTGGGGATGGCTGCGCGAGCCGGCATCCCGCTTGAGGACATGGAGTTCTGGCAGTTCCACCCGACCGGGGTGGCCGGTGCCGGCGTGCTCCTGACCGAGGGGTGCCGCGGTGAAGGCGCCATCTTGCGCAATTGCAACGGCGAGCGCTTCATGGAGCGCTATGCGCCCACGCTGAAGGATCTGGCTCCACGTGACTTCGTCTCGCGGTGCATGGACCAGGAAATCAAGGAAGGTCGTGGTTGCGGCCCCAACAAGGATCACGTGGTTCTCGACATGACCCACCTGGGCGCCGAGACCATCATGAAGCGGTTGCCCTCGGTCTATGAGATCGGACACAACTTCGCCAACGTCGACATCACCAAGGAGCCAATTCCTGTGGTGCCGACCATCCACTACCAGATGGGCGGAATCCCGACCAATATTCACGGTCAGGTGGTTGCGCCCAAGAACGGCAACCCCAACGAGATCATCAACGGGCTTTACGCCGTGGGCGAATGCGCTTGCGTCAGCGTGCACGGCGCCAACCGACTGGGTACCAATTCGCTGCTGGACCTGCTCGTGTTCGGTCGTGCGGCTGGCAATCACATCGTCGACAGCGAACTCAAGAAACAGTCGCACAGATCGCTGCCTGCAGACGCTGCCGAATACACACTGGCTCGTTTGAACAAGTACCAGACGAGTACGG
This sequence comes from Burkholderiales bacterium, assembly GCA_947372225.1. Taxonomy (GTDB): domain Bacteria; phylum Pseudomonadota; class Gammaproteobacteria; order Burkholderiales; family Burkholderiaceae_C; genus PBB1. The sequence continues at coordinate 98,250 of CANBSV010000001.1, forward strand.
GCGGCGAGTACGCACAGGATGTCGCCAACGACATTCGCGCCACGATGCAACGGTACGCCGGCGTGTTTCGCACGCAGGCCACGATGGACGAGGGCGTCGCTGCGATCAAGAAGATCGCCGAGCGGGTCAAGCATATTCACCTGGCCGACAAGTCGAACGTCTTCAACACGGCGCGTATCGAAGCGCTGGAGGTTGAGAACCTGATTGAAGTCGCGCTTGCGACGATGGTTTCGGCTGCCGCGCGACACGAGAGCCGGGGCGCTCACACGGTGGATGACTACGCCAACTCAGTTGAGTTTCCCAATGGCCGCAATGACAAGGTGTGGATGAAGCACACGCTTTGGTACAGCGAGGGCAACCGGCTTGACTACAAGCCCGTGAACCTCAAGCCGCTGACAGCTGAGTCGATTCCGCCCGTGGTGCGCACGTTCTGATTTGCACGCTACGCACATGAAGCCATTTTTCATCAGCCCTTATCGCGACGGAGAGCAGTCATGACCAAGCGCGTGTTCCAGATTTACCGATACGACCCCGATACCGACACCAAGCCACGCATGCAAACGCTCGAGGTCGAACTTGACGGCACTGAGCGCATGCTGCTCGATGCGCTGAACAAGCTCAAGGCAGTCGACCCGACACTGTCGTTCCGTCGTTCTTGCCGCGAAGGTGTATGCGGCTCTGATGCGATGAACATCAACGGCAAGAACGGCTTGGCCTGTCTGACCAACATGCGCACGCTGAAAGATCCGATCGTGCTCAAGCCGTTGCCAGGGCTGCCAGTGATCCGCGATCTGATCGTAGACATGACGCAATTCTTCAAGCAGTACAACTCGATCAAGCCATACCTCGTCAACGACGAAATGCCTCCCGAGAAGGAGCGTTTGCAGTCGCCCGAAGAGCGTGACGAACTCAACGGACTCTACGAATGCATCTTGTGCGCCAGTTGCTCCACGAGTTGCCCGAGTTTCTGGTGGAATCCGGACAAGTTTGTCGGACCAGCAGGCCTGCTTCAGGCTTATCGGTTCATCGCCGACAGCCGGGATCAGGACACCGAGGCTCGACTTGACAACCTCGAGGACCCGTACCGGTTGTTCCGTTGCCACACGATCATGAATTGCGTCGATGTCTGCCCGAAGGGTCTCAACCCGACCAAGGCGATTGGAAAAATCAAGGAAATGATGATTCGGCGATCCGTCTGACCGGGCGATCTTCCCTGACCACACTCATGGACGAACTGATCGATGAACGTGAACTCAGCAAGCTTCGTTGGAGATGCCGGCGGGGTCTGCTCGAGAACGATCTGTTCATCGAACGTTTTTTCTCGAGGTACTCAAGTCACTTGACGCATAAGCAGGCTCAAGGATTGCTTGCGCTGATGGACCTGTCGGACAATGACCTGCTGGATCTGTTTCTGGCCCGCCAGCAGCCGCAGGGAGATTTGTTAAGCGATGAGGTTGTCGATGTCTTGCGTCAGTTGCGCGAGGCCCGATGACAGCGGGGCCGCGGCCCATACGATGATTTTTTAGCAGCCAACAAAATCAAGGACTGACCATGAACCCTTCTGACGTGAAAGCCACCTTGTCGTTCTCGGACGGCAGCCCGAGCATGGATTTGCCGATCTTCAAGGGTTCGGTGGGTCCTGACGTGATCGATATCCGCAAGTTGTATGGTCAGACCGGCAAGTTCACCTACGACCCGGGCTTCCTGTCTACGGCGTCGTGCAACTCGAAGATCACCTACATCGACGGCGACAAGGGCGAACTGCTGTATCGCGGCTACCCGATCGAGCAGTTGGCGGTTGGTTGCGACTACCTTGAAACCTGCTACTTGCTGCTCAAGGGCGAATTGCCCAATGTGAGCCAGAAGGAAGAGTTCACCAAGCTTGTGACCAACCACACCATGGTCAACGAGCAGATGCAGTTTTTCCTGCGTGGCTTCCGGCGTGATGCTCACCCTATGGCAATCATGACCGGCCTGGTGGGCGGGATGTCGGCCTTCTATCACGACAGCACCGACATCAATAACCCGGAGCATCGTGAGATCGCGGCCATTCGCCTGATTGGCAAGATGCCCACGCTCGTGGCCATGGCCTACAAGTATTCGGTCGGCCAGCCGTTCATCTACCCCAAGAACGACCTGTCGTACGCCGGTAACTTCATGCGCATGATGTTCGCAACGCCCTGCGAAGAATACGTGCCCAATGACGTGCTGGTCCGCGCCATGGATCGCATCTTCATCCTGCATGCCGACCATGAGCAAAATGCGTCGACCTCGACGGTTCGCCTGTGCGGCTCGTCCGGAACGAACCCGTTCGCGGCTATCGCGGCTGGCGTGGCTTGTTTGTGGGGCCCCGCTCACGGCGGCGCCAACGAGGCGGCGCTGACGATGCTCGAAGACGTCCAGAAGATGGGCGGCGTCGAGAAGATTGGCGAGTTCATCAAGCAAGTCAAGGATAAGAACTCCAACGTCAAGTTGATGGGTTTCGGTCACCGTGTCTACAAGAACTATGACCCGCGTGCCAAATTGATGCGTGAGACTTGCCACGAGGTGTTGTCGGCGCTCGGCCAAAACAACGACCCGATCCTCAAGTTGGCCATGGCCCTTGAGAAGATCGCCCTCGAGGATGAGTACTTCGTTTCACGCAAGCTGTACCCGAACGTCGACTTCTATTCGGGTATCGTGCAGCGGGCAATGGGCATTCCAGTGTCCTTGTTCACCGCGATCTTCGCGCTGGCGCGCACCGTCGGTTGGATCGCTCAGCTGAACGAAATGATCAGCGACCCTGAGTACAAGATTGGCCGCCCCCGTCAACTGTTCAACGGGGCTGCAGCGCGCACTGTGCGCCCGATCAACGAACGCTGAAGCAGCCGGAATCCTCACCACTCGAGACCCGGCAGATTGCCGGGTTTCTTCTATATGGCTTTGCCGTATCAAAGGGCTTTTCCAATGGGGCGTACGCTCTACGACAAACTCTGGGATGAACATGTCGTTCACACCGAGGAAGACGGCACCACCGTTCTCTACATCGATCGGCATCTGCTCCATGAGGTGACGAGTCCGCAAGCCTTCGAGGGCCTGGATCTGGCGGGTCGCAAGGTGTGGCGCATTTCGGCCAATTTGGCTGTCAGCGACCACAACGTGCCAACGACTGATCGTTCGCACGGCATTTCAGACCCCGTCTCACGCTTGCAGGTCGATACCCTCGACTCCAATTGCGATCGAGCCGGGATCACTCAGTTCAAGATGAACGACCGGCGGCAAGGCATCGTCCACGTGATCGGTCCGGAGCAAGGCGCGACCTTGCCGGGTATGACGGTGGTGTGCGGTGATTCCCACACCTCCACCCACGGAGCGTTTGCGGCTTTGGCTCACGGTATTGGCACCAGCGAGGTGGAGCACGTTCTGGCCACTCAGACCTTGCTTGCCAAGAAAGCCAAGAACCTCCTCATACGCATCGACGGCGTGCTGCCTGCCGGTTGCGGTGGCAAGGATTTGGTGCTGGCTGTCATCGGCAAGATCGGAACGGCGGGCGGCACGGGCTACACCATCGAGTTTGCTGGATCGGCCATCCGCGCGCTGAGCATGGAAGCTCGGATGACGGTGTGCAACATGGCGATTGAAGCCGGTGCGCGTGCAGGGTTGATTGCGTTTGACGAAACCACCCTTCAGTACGTGAAGGGACGTCCGTTCACGCCGAAGGGCGTGGAATGGGACCAGGCGGTCGCCTACTGGCGCACCCTGCATTCCGATCCGGAAGCGGTCTTTGACCTCGTGGTTGAACTGGATGCCGCAAGCATCCGACCGCAAGTGACTTGGGGAACCTCGCCGGAGATGGTGTTGTCGATCGATGACCGTATTCCGGATCCCGAGCGGGAGAAAGACGGCAACCGGCGCGGTGCCATTGAGCGCGCGCTGCATTACATGGGGCTCAAGCCCAATGTTCCGATCGCTTCGGTCAGCATCGACAAGGTGTTCATCGGATCCTGTACCAACTCGCGTATCGAGGACATGCGGGAGGCTGCAGCGGTGGTTCGTCGATTGGGTCGCAAGTTGGCCCCCAACGTCAAAGTTGCGTTGGTGGTGCCCGGTTCAGGTCTGGTCAAGGAGCAGGCCGAGCGCGAAGGGCTGGACCAGGTGTTCAAGGCTGCGGGCTTCGAGTGGCGCGAACCCGGGTGTTCCATGTGTCTGGCCATGAATGCCGACCGGCTGGAGCCGGGCGAGCGCTGCGCGTCCACGTCCAACCGTAATTTCGAAGGTCGACAAGGCGCGGGTGGTCGCACGCACCTGGTCAGCCCGGCAATGGCCGCAGCCGCCGCGATCGAAGGCCACTTCGTCGATGTGAGTCGACTGGCATAAGGCCTTTGGACATCCCGCACTTCGAACCGATCGACTCCATCCACGAGGAGACTCCATGAATCGTCTGCTTTTTGCCCTTGCTGCTGTTGTCGTTTTTCTCAGTGGCTGTAACACCCTCGCTGGAGTTGGCAAGGATGTGCAGCGCGCGGGTGAGGCGGTCGAAGACGTCGCCAAGAGAAAATGAGGCTGCGATGAATCCATTCCGTGTGTTCAAGGGCTTGGTGGCGCCCATCGATCGGGACAATGTCGACACCGATGCCATCATTCCGAAGCAGTTCCTCAAGTCGATCAAGAAGTCGGGATTTGGCGAGAACCTGTTCGACGAATGGCGTTACCTGGATTCGGGGTTTCCTGGACAGGACCCTGCCTCCCGGAAACCCAATCCTGACTTCGTTTTGAATCAGCCGCGCTACCGGGGTGCCTCGGTGCTGCTTGCCAGAGAGAACTTCGGCTGTGGTTCATCCCGCGAGCACGCGCCCTGGGCTTTGGATCAGTACGGATTTCGGGTGGTGATCGCGCCAAGCTTCGCAGACATCTTCTTCAATAACTGCTTCAAGAACGGTCTGTTGCCCATCGTGCTCCCGAGCTCGCAGGTCAACCGTCTGTTTGATGACGTTGCTGCGTTCGTAGGCTACGAACTGACCGTGGATCTGGAGAGCCAGATGGTGATCAAGCCCGACGGCGAGGCATGGCCATTCGAGGTTCAGGCCTTTCGCAAGTTCTGCCTACTTAACGGCTTTGACGACATCGGCTTGACCTTGCGCTATGAGGACAAGATCAAGAAGTACGAGACCGAGCGGTTGTTGAAGAAACCCTGGCTCGCACACAGTCTTTGAAGTGCGACTTACGAATCTGCTGAGGAATCTGCCCTGTGAACATCGCCATATTGCCCGGTGACGGTATCGGCCCCGAGATCGTGGCACAGGCGGTTCGGGTGCTTGACGCGCTCGACCTGTCCTTCAACACCGAGACTGCGCTGGTCGGAGGCGCCGCTTACGAAGCGCATGGACACCCATTGCCAGACGCCACTCTCAAACTGGCCCAAGATGCCGATGCGGTGCTTTTCGGTGCCGTCGGTGACTGGAAGTTCGACACTTTGGAGCGCTCTTTGCGTCCCGAGCAGGCGATTCTGGGTTTGCGCAAGCACCTCCAGTTGTTTGCCAATTTCCGTCCTGCCATCTGCTACCCACAACTCACGCACGCATCAAGCCTGAAGCCGGAGTTGATCGGCGGGCTCGACATCCTGATCGTGCGTGAGCTCACCGGTGACATCTATTTCGGCCAGCCGCGGGGGCGCCGCGAGTCGCCCGATGGGGCGTTCAAGGGGCATCCGGAGGCATTCGACACCATGCGTTATTCGCGCCCGGAGATCGAGCGAATTGCCCACGTCGCCTTCCAGGCTGCGCGCAAACGTAGCAGCCGGGTGACCAGCGTCGACAAGGCCAATGTGCTCGAGACTTTTCAGTTCTGGCGCGACGTCGTGACGGAGGTGCATGCCGACTACCCAGACGTCGAACTCGACCACATGTATGTCGACAACGCGGCCATGCAACTGGTCAAGGCACCGAAGAAGTTCGATGTGATCGTCACCGGCAACATGTTCGGTGACATCCTGTCGGATGAGGCAGCCATGCTCACAGGTTCGATCGGTATGCTGCCTTCGGCTTCGCTGAACTCGGCCAGCCGTGGACTGTATGAGCCCAGCCATGGCAGCGCGCCCGACATTGCGGGGAAGAACCTCGCCAATCCGCTGGCGACGATCCTGTCGCTGGCGATGATGTTGCGTTTCTCGTTGAACCATGCCGAGGCCGCGATGCGCGTCGAGGCTGCCGTGCTCAAGGTGTTGGAGTCAGGCCTGCGCACGGCCGACATCTGGTCCGAGGGCACTCAGCGCGTGGGCACCCAGGAAATGGGCTCCGCAGTGGTCGCGGCCTTGATCGCCGCTTGAAGTCGGCGCGGGATACCAAATTGAAGGGCAAGTGGCGATGAAACTGGTTGGATTGGTGGGTTGGCGCGGGATGGTGGGTTCGGTGTTGCTGGATCGCATGCAGCAAGAAGGTGACTTCCCGCTGATCGAGCCGGTGTTCTTCAGCACCAGCAATGCCGGTGGCAAGGCTCCGGCACAGGCCCGCAATGAGTCGACGTTGCAAGACGCCTATGACATCACCGCGCTCAAGCGTTGCGACATCATCCTGACGGCGCAAGGTGGTGACTACACCACTGAGGTGTTCCCGAAATTGCGAGCCTCCGGCTGGAATGGTCACTGGATCGATGCGGCATCCACACTGCGGATGAAAAGCGATGCGGTGATCGTTCTGGACCCGGTGAACCTGCCGGTCATTCAGGCTGCGCTGGCCAATGGCGGACGGAACTGGATCGGTGGCAACTGCACGGTGAGTTGCATGCTGATGGGCGTGGGCGCCCTTTACAAGGCCGGATTGGTTGAGTGGATGAGCACACAGACCTATCAGGCCGCTTCGGGGGGGGGCGCCCAGCACATGCGCGAACTCCTCACGCAGTTCGGTACGCTCAACAGCGAGGTACGCCCTTTGCTCGACGATCCGAAAAGCGCGATCCTCGAGATCGATCGCCGTGTGCTCGCCAAGCAACGTGCTTTGACTTCGGACGAGACTACACAATTTGGTGTGCCATTGGCGGGCTCGCTGATTCCTTGGATCGACAAGGATCTTGGCGTGGGCAAGCAGCGTGACGAGGATGGTTGGGGTATCAGCCGTGAAGAGTGGAAGGGCGGTGCTGAAACCAACAAGATCCTGGGACAGGGTGAGGGTTCCGGTCGCCCCGCCGTTCCGGTCGATGGGTTTTGTGTGCGAGTCGGCGCCATGCGTTGCCACAGTCAGGCTCTGCTGTTCAAGCTAAAGAAAAACGTGCCGATCGCCGATATCGAGGATCTGATCGCACAGGACAACAGCTGGGTTCAGGTCGTCCCCAACAACCGGGAGGACACGGTGCGTCGGTTGACACCTGTTGCGGTGACTGGAACGTTGAATATTCCGGTGGGGCGCCTGCGCAAGATGGCAATGGGCCCCGACTATTTGGGGGCATTCACGATCGGAGACCAACTTCTTTGGGGAGCCGCCGAACCGTTACGCCGGATGCTGCGGATCCTGCTCGAGGCGTGATCTGGAAGCGCCGAGTTACGTGATGTTGCAATGAGGTGACAAACGCAACTTATTTCAGGCTCTTCATTAACTTGTCAGCCTATCTGCCTGATGCTATTGTGTTTTGTCTAATTTTCGACCGTGGCTGAGTGCCCGACACTGGGTCTCAGTCTGGTTTTAACTGGCCGCCATCCGGTTCGCCTCAGTGGTTTGGGAGACGCCTTGAATAAATCGAAGCAGCAACTGGGGCATTTCGCCCTCACCGGCGTAGCACTCGCCGCCTTGACGCTCGGTACGGCAGATTCCTGGGCCCTCGGGCTGGGCCGACTGTCTGTGCAGTCAAGTCTGGGCGAAACGCTGCGCGCCGAAATCGACGTCACCAGCCTGACGCCTGATGAGGCGGCTAACCTCAAGATTCGCATCGCCCCGCCCGACTCCTATCGGGCGGCGGGGGTGGATTACAACAGCGTCTTGCCGGGCACGCAGGCTGCTCTGCTGAGGCGCTCCGATGGTGTGCCTTTTCTTCGCCTGACCAGTGACAGGGTGGTCCAAGAGCCGTTTGTCGATGTGATCCTTGAGCTGTCGTGGTCGACCGGTCGTCTGGTTCGCGAGTACACGTTGCTGTTCGACCCGCCCTCCGATCGCCCGTCGGCCGCTGCGCAGGGATCGACTCCGGCGCCGCTGACGGCTCCGGTGTTATCGTCCCCAGCGCCTGCCCAGCCCCCTGTGTCGTCCGTGGCCCAAGCTCCTCGTGAGACGCCCGAAGCACCAAAGCCTGCGGCGTCGGAACGTGTCACGAAGCGAGCTGCCGATGTTGCGCCTGCTCCGGCCGCAACGGCCGACTCTGCTGGCGATTCTTATCGCGTTCAGTCGGGCGACACCCTGACCGGGATCGCCTCGCGCAAGCGAGCCGGCACCGTATCCTTGGATCAGATGCTGGTGGCGTTGTATCGAGCCAATCCTCAGGCTTTTGTCGGCGACAACATCAATCGTTTGAAGTCGGGTGTCGTGCTCGCGCTGCCAGGTGCAACCTCTGCTGCGGCGGTCGATGCGGCCGAGGCTCGGCGATTGATCGTCGCGCAGAGCTCGGACTTTGGAAGCTTCCGCCAGAAGCTGGCTGATGCCGTTCCGCAAGTTCAGGTGGACGCCGCGGGCCGCAAGGACGCCGGAAAAGTGCAGGCGAACGTGGATGACGCCAAGGCAAGTGCTGCGGTGACTCCCGACAAGCTCACGCTCAGCAAGGCGGCTTCATCGGCGCCTGAGGCTCGCATTTCCAAGGACAAGGAAAAGCAGGACGCGGCCACCCGGATGGCCGAGTTGTCGAAGAATCTCGAAGACCTGAAGAAGTTGTCTGGCGCTGCAGGCGCGAGCAAGGAGCCTTCAGCCCTTGCGAGTGCGCCAGCACAGGTCAAGTCCACAGCGCCAGCGACGGCTGTCTCACCGCCGCTGGCCGAGGTGGGTGCAGCAACTCCGCCATCAGCACCGATGCCCCCCAAAGCAGTGGCGGCACCGCATCCTGCGGCCAGCGCAGTCTTGGCCGAGAGCCAAGAGCCCGGTTTTCTGAGCGACTTGCTTGAAAACAATCTGACCAGTCTCATCGCTGGCGGCGGCGCTTTGCTGGCGTTGCTGGGTTTTGGCGTCTATCGAGCCAGACGTCCGAAGGTGGATTCCGGAGAAACCTCATTTCTCGAGAGCCGACTCCAGCCTGATTCATTCTTTGGTGCGAGCGGTGGTCAGCGCATCAACACCCGCGAGTCGGCCGGTGGTGCTGCATCGTCGATGAATTACTCACTCAGCCAACTGGACGCCATCGGAGATGTCGATCCGGTGGCCGAGGCCGACGTGTACCTTGCTTACGGGCGAGATCTGCAGGCCGAGGAGATCCTCAAGGAGGCAATGCGAAGCGATCCAGAGCGGATGGCCATTCGCACGAAATTGCTTGAGGTTTATGCCAAACGTCGCGACACGAAAGGGTTCGAACTGCTGGCAACGCAGCTCTATCCCCTCACCGGCGGCGAGGGCGAGGACTGGGCCACAGCACAGGCTTTGGGACTTGAAATCGATCCGGATAACCCGCTTTATCAAGCGGGCGGAAGACCGGAGTCTGTTCTTACAGACGACTCGGGCGGCTCACCCGAGCCGCTGGGTGCGAGCACCATGCCGCAGTCCGTTTTGCACGCCACGACCATGTTTGCCGATTCGACCAGTGCGGATGTGTCTGAGTTGATGTCGTTCGAAGAGCCTGAGCCCACACCGTCTGGCGAGGTTGACTTTCACTTGGATTTGGACGAGTCGGAGTCAGGCTTTTCAGGGGCAAATCCTGCCGAGGACCCCTCAGATTCTTTCGACATCGATGAACCACAGTCGTCTGCCGAGTCGACTGATGGCGAGCAGACGGCGCCCGCTCCATTCGATCTTTCCGCCTTCGAGCCGGCTGCGGCTGCGGCGAGCCCAGCCGCCCCTCTCGAATTCGACTTGTCGGATATTTCGCTCGACCTCGATGAGCCGGCCAGCGAAGCGGCACTGCCTGCCGCCGATACGCCGGAGGTGACGATCGATGAAGACCTGGACGAGGCTGAAAGCGACCCGTTGGCTCGTAAATTGGAACTGGCTGAAGAATTCCGATTGATCGGTGATGTCGAGGGAGCCCGAGACCTTTTGCAGGAAATCGCCACGAATGCTGAGGGCGCGATGAAGGCCAAGGCGCTGGCGATGCTCGAAAACCTCGGTTGAGGGTCCCTCAGCCCTATCAAGCCTCGAGCCCTCGTCGCTTTCAATCGCGATGAGGCTGGCTTTAGGGGTGAGTTACAAGGGGGTGGCCTACTGCGGTTGGCAGCGGCAACCCTCCGCCCCCACGGTTCAGGGGTGTGTAGAAAAGGCGCTCTCGTGCTTTGCGAACAGCCCGCTCGAGGTGGTTTGTGCCGGTCGCACCGACACCGGGGTGCATGCCCTCAATCAGGTCGTGCACTTCGACACCGACCTTGACCGTGAGATCGTGTCTTGGGTGCGCGGGACCAACCGCTACTTGCCTGATGACATCGCGATCCAGTGGTGCACCCCTGTCGCGGACGACTTTCACGCTCGGTTTAGCGCGCGTGGGAGGCGCTACACCTATGTGTTGCGCGAGTCGCCTGTCCGGCCGGCTCTGGAGAGTGGTCTGGTCGGCTGGGTGTTTCGACCCCTCGACGGTCTGGCCATGCAGCAAGCGGCCCAAATGCTCCTTGGCGAGCACGATTTTTCTGCGTTCCGATCGTCTCAGTGCCAGGCCTTGTCGCCCATCAAGCAACTGAAGGCGCTCGAGATCACGCGCAGCGGCGCTTACTGGCGGTTTGACTTCGACGCGAGCGCGTTCTTGCACCATATGGTGCGCAACATCATGGGCTGCCTGGTGTCCATCGGTTCGGGAGCCCAGCCGGTGCCGTGGATGGCCCAGGTGCTCGCCTCGCGCCGCAGGGACTGCGCTGCGCCCACGTTTGCCGCCGAAGGCCTTTACTTCGCCGGCGCGTACTACGAATCACACCATCCGATTCCCACCCATACGCCAGCGAACGACTGGTTGCCCTGACACTAAAGGCATGAACATAAATACCCGCACCCGCATCAAGATCTGCGGGCTGACGCGCGAGCAGGATGTGGATGATGCGGTGCGAGCCGGCGCCGACGCGATCGGTTTCGTGATGTATGAAAAAAGTCCGCGCTACGTCAGCGTCGAGCGAGCTGCCGAACTGGCTCGCCGCCTGCCGCCGTTTGTCGTGCCGGTGGGTTTATTCGTCAACGCCGAGCCTGGATTGATCGAGCGCGCGGCGGCGGCCATGCCTACGCTGCTGCTGCAGTTCCACGGCGATGAAACGCCACAGGCATGCCTCGCTGCCAAGCGGCCTTTCCTGCGCGCCGCGAGGGTGTCACCGGGGTTCGATTTGCTAGACTTTGCCGCCCGCAACTTGGGAGCGCTCGCCATCTTGCTCGACGCCCATGTCGAGGGGTATGGCGGCGGTGGAAAGGTTTTCGATTGGTCGCTCATCCCCCACGGCGTGTCCCTTCCCCTCGTTTTGTCTGGTGGGTTGCATGTCGGAAATGTGACCGAAGGCATTGTTCGCGTGCGGCCATGGGCCGTTGACGTGAGCTCCGGCGTGGAGCAGTCCAAAGGCGTCAAGGACGCTGCTGCGATGCGCCGGTTTTGTGAGCAGGTGCGCGAGGCCGACGCCCGCATTGCTGCCAACCCAAGCTGAATATTGAGATCCACCTATGTTTGATTACGAGCAGCCCGACGCCAGCGGTCATTTCGGGCCCTACGGCGGCACTTTCGTGGCCGAAACACTCATCCATGCGCTTGATGAGTTGAAGCAGGCCTACGCCGAGGCACAGGCCGATCCCGCCTTTCGCGCCGAGTTCGAATCCGAGCTCGCGCACTTCGTGGGGCGTCCCAGCCCCATCTATCACGCTGCGCGCATCAGCCGCGAACTTGGCGGCGCGCAGATCTACCTCAAGCGCGAAGACCTGAACCATACCGGCGCGCACAAGATCAACAACACCATCGGCCAGGCGATGCTCGCGCGCCGTATGGGCAAGCCGCGGGTCATTGCCGAAACCGGTGCCGGGCAGCACGGAGTGGCCACGGCCACCATCTGCGCGCGTTACGGCCTAGAGTGTGTGGTCTACATGGGCAGCGAGGACGTCAAGCGTCAGTCGCCCAACGTGTACCGCATGAACCTGCTGGGCGCCACCGTCGTGCCAGTGGAAAGCGGCTCCAAGACGCTGAAAGACGCACTCAACGAGGCGCTGCGCGATTGGGTCACCAATGTCGAGCGCACGTTCTACATCATCGGTACCGTGGCCGGGCCGCACCCTTATCCAATGATGGTGCGCGACTTCCAGCGCGTGATCGGTGACGAGTGTCTCGTGCAGATGCCTGAAATGATCGGCCACCAGCCCGATGCCGTCATCGCCTGCGTCGGTGGTGGCAGCAATGCCATGGGCATCTTCTACCCTTACATCCAGCACGAAGGCACGCGCCTCATCGGCGTCGAGGCTGCGGGCCTGGGGATCGAGACGGGCCGCCATGCGGCGTCACTCAGCGCGGGTTCGCCCGGCGTGTTGCACGGTAACCGCACCTATTTGCTGCAGGATCCCAACGGCCAGATCATCGAGACCCATTCGGTGTCGGCCGGTCTCGACTACCCCGGCGTCGGGCCTGAACATGCCTACCTCAAGGACACCGGACGTGCCGAGTACGTGGGCATCACCGACGATGAGGCCCTCAAGGCCTTCCACATTCTGTGCCGCACCGAAGGCATCATTCCCGCCCTCGAGTCAAGCCATGCGCTTGCGTACGCCATGAAGATGGCGCCCACGATGCGCCCCGATCAGAGCCTGCTGGTCAACCTGTCGGGCCGTGGTGACAAGGACATCGGCACCGTGGCCGATCTGTCCAACGCCCAGTTCTACTGCCGGCCTTCTTGCCGGGGCGAGACCGTCAAGGGTGGCGAAGTTGCCATGAAAGGTCCGAAATGAGCCGCATCGCCACCACCTTCGAGTTGCTCAAGCGCGACGGGCGAAAGGCGCTGATCCCTTTCATCACCGCCGGTGACCCGCACGCTGAAAGTACGGTCGACATCCTGTGCGCGATGGCCGACGCCGGCGCCGACGTGATCGAGCTCGGTGTGCCTTTTTCAGATCCGATGGCCGATGGCCCGGTGATACAGCGGGCCGCAGAGCGGGCGCTGGTGCGCGGCATCGGCATGCCGCAGGTGCTCGATTACGTTCGCCGTTTCCGAGAGCGCAACGCGACCACGCCGATGGTGCTCATGGGCTACGCCAACCCGATTGAGCGCTATGGCGTGGATCGGTTCGTGGCCGATGCAAAAGCCGCAGGCGTTGACGGGGTGCTGGTCGTCGACTACCCGCCTGAAGAGTGCGAGGCGTTTGCCCGAACCTTGCACAGTCACCAGATGGACCCGATCTTCCTGCTGGCACCGACTTCGACCGAGCAGCGCATGATCCAAGTCGGCCGCGTGGCCCGGGGCTATGTCTACTACGTGTCTCTCAAGGGCGTGACCGGGGCCGGTCACCTCGACGTCGGTGGCGTGGCCGACATGCTGCCGCGCATCCGCGAGCATGTGCACGTGCCGGTGGGTGTAGGCTTTGGGATCCGCGACGCTGTGACTGCCAAGGCGGTCGCAGCGGTGTCCGATGCAGTGGTGATCGGGTCAGCGCTGGTGCAGTTGCTGGAGGGCCAAACCCCCGAGGCCGCATCAGCCGCAGCCGGCCGGTTCATTGCTGAGATTCGCGCTGCGCTGGATACCTTGCCAGGAGAAACTGCATGAGTTGGCTCGAGAAACTGCTGCCATCCAAGATTCAGCAGACCGACCCCAGCGAGCGCCGCTCGGTGCCCGAGGGACTGTGGATCAAGTGTCCGTCTTGCGAAACGGTGCTCTACAAGACCGACCTCGAGCAAAACATCAACGTCTGCCCGAAGTGCGGCCACCACCACCGCATCGGTGCTCGCGCTCGGCTCGATGCCTTTCTCGACCCTGAAGGCCGCTACGAGCTCGGGCAGGAGGTCGTCCCGGTCGACGCACTCAAATTCAAGGACAGCAAGAAGTACCCAGAGCGGCTCAAGCAAGCCCTTGAGGCCACCGGAGAGACCGATGCGCTGGTGGTGTTTGGCGGCGCGGTGCGCAGCCTGCCGGTGGTGGTCGCGTGCTTTGAGTTCCAGTTCATGGGCGGCTCGATGGGTTCGGTCGTGGGCGAGCGTTTCGTGCGCGGAGTCGAAACGGCCGTACAGCAAAAAACCCCCTTCATCAGTTTCACCGCCACCGGCGGAGCCCGCATGCAAGAAGGTTTGCTCAGCCTGATGCAGATGGCCAAGACCAACGCGGCCCTCACGCGTTTGGCCAAGGCACGTTTGCCCTACATCAGCGTGCTGGCTGACCCGACCATGGGTGGCGTGTCGGCGAGCTTCGCCTTCATGGGCGACGTGGTGATCGCCGAGCCCAAGGCGCTGATTGGCTTTGCGGGGCCTCGCGTGATCGAAAACACCGTGCGCGAGAAACTGCCCGAGGGTTTCCAGCGCGCCGAGTTCCTGCTGCAAACCGGTGCCGTCGACATGATCGTTGACCGTCGCGAACTGCGCACCGAGATCGCCCAGATGATCGCGATCTTGCAGCGACAAAGCGCCGACGCGCTGGCCTGACCCGCTTGTCTTCGCTGCCCACCACGCTGGCCGGCTGGTTGGCCAGATGCGAGCAACTGCATCCGACGGAAATCGACATGGGGTTGCAGCGCGTGGAGCAAGTCCGCGCACGCCTTGATCTGAAGTTCGACGTTCCGGTGATTGCCGTGGCCGGCACGAATGGCAAGGGATCGACCTGCGCGATGCTCGAGTCGATCGCGCTGCACGCCGGCTACCGCGTGGGCCTGTACTCCAAGCCACACCTGGTGCACTTCGAAGAGCGTTGCCGTGTCAATGGCGCGATGGTCGCTGCGTCCGAATTGCTTGAGCACTTCGAAGCCGTCGAGGCCGCGCGAGAGGGTGTGAGCCTGAGCTATTTCGAGTTCACCACATTGGCCATTGCGCGTTTGTTATCGCGCACACAGCTCGATCTGGTGATCCTCGAAGTCGGCCTGGGGGGGCGACTCGATGCGGTGAACGTCTTCGATGCCGACTGTGCGGTGATCACCAGCATCGACCTCGATCACACCGAATTCCTGGGCCCCGACCGCGAATCGATCGGACGCGAAAAAGCCGGCATCGTGCGCGCCGGCCGGCCGGTTGTTATCAGCGATCCGCTGCCGCCGCAAAGTCTGATCGACCATGCGCGCGCGCTGGGCGCCGATTTGCGGCGCGTGGGCGTGGACTTCAACCATTCGGGCGACAAGCAGCAATGGAGTTGGGCCGGGCGAGGCAAGCGTTACAACAGCCTGGCGTATCCCGGGCTGCGCGGCGCCAACCAACTGATCAATGCCTCGGGTGCGCTCGCGGCATTCGAAGCGTTGAGCCAGCAACTTCCAATCCCCGCGCAGGCGGTTCGGCAGGGGTTTGCCACGCTGGAATTGCCAGGGCGCTTTCAGATTGTTCCAGGGCAGCCCACGCTGGTGCTGGACGTGGCGCACAACCCCCACGCGGTGGCAGCGCTCGCGCAGAACCTGGATCACATGGGGTTCCATCCGCGTACACATGCCGTGTTCGGTGCCATGCATGACAAGGACCTCGGATCCATCTTCCGTCGCATGGCGCCTATCGTCGATTCCTGGTGCTTCACCGACTTGCCGGTGCCTCGTGCCGCCACGGCCGTGCAGCTTCAGGATCTGCATGCGAGCTTGGGCTTCAAAGGCCCGGGCCCGCTGGCGATCTCCACCCATCGCACACCGCTTGCTGCGCTGCAGCACGCGCTGGGCCTCTCAGACCCCACAGATAGAATCGTGGTCTTCGGATCCTTCCTGACGGTGGGCGGCGTACTTCAGCACGGGGTGCCCCGACTGGGCAGTTCTCACGGGGCCTGAGGCCTTTCGGTTACCAGGGCCAACGGCCTGATCTTTGCGCCGGTGGCGCCGCTTCAAAAACCTTTTTTCACGCAACGCCCCTTCATCCATGGCCCTGTCGAGTCTTTTCAAGCGCAAGAACTCGGGGGATGCCGATGGTGGCGCGGCTGCATCCTCCGCGCCTGTGGACGGTGTGCAAAAGGTGCGCACCCGAACGCGACGGCGTCTCATCGGGGCGGTCGTTCTCGTCACCGTCGGGGTGATCGGGTTCCCGTTGCTGTTCGAGTCGCAGCCGCGTCCGATTCCGGTGGACATCCCCATCGAGATTCCATCGCAGGACACCGCGCCGGCGCTGGTGCTTCCAGCCGCCAGGCGTGAGGCGCCTGTCGTACGCAGCGTGCAACCTGCCAGCAGCGCTGAGGTGGCCTCTGCGGCCACCGCTGCGTTGCGCGATGCTGCGCCAGCGAGTGCCCCTGCGCCGAACACCCCGGCCTCGGTGCCTGCCGTCGTGGCCAACGCCCGGCCTGTCGTGAAAGCTTCAGCGGTCGCTGCCCCTGTCAGCGCAGAGCGGGTGCCCGTGCCGATTGCCAAACCTGTTCCTGTGAACGCGCCGGCTGTCGATTTGCGCGCTGCGAGCACGCCTGCAAGGCCTGGATCCGAGCCCGCTTCCGGAGCGGCCGCTGCTCCGCGATTTGTCGTGCAGGTCGGAGCATTTGCCGACCCGGCGTCGGCCCGCGAGGTTCGCGCCAAGTTGGAAAAGCTGGGCCTCAAGACCTACGCGCAAACTGCCGAGACCAAGGACGGCAAACGCATCCGTGTCAGGCTCGGGCCGTTTCCCAACCGCATCGAGGCTGACAAGGCCGCAGGACGTGCCCGTGATGCGGGCGTGACCTCGGTCGTTCTCACGATTTGACCTGCATGAATCGCGCGTCCCGCGTGCTCGCATGCGGCGCATGAATGGGCCCGATGACAGACGCCTGGAACGGCTTCGATGTGCTGATGTTGACGGTGGTGCTGCTGTCCACCGCGGTCGGGGCGTGGCGCGGACTGGTGTTCGAACTGATGTCCCTGGTGGGCTGGTTCGCCGCCTACTTTGCCGCTCAGTGGGGCACGATCGTGGTGGCGCCGCACGTCCCAGTGGGTTCACCAGGGTCGCCGATCAACCACGCTGCCAGTTTTGCTTTGATCTTTCTGGCCGCGTTGATCGCCTGGGGCTTGTTGGCCAGGTTGATCAAGCTGCTCATCAGTGCCACCCTTTTAGGCGGTGTGGACAGGGCGCTGGGCGCTGTATTTGGTGCGTTGCGCGGGCTGGTGCTGCTGCTGGCCGTGGCCGCGGTGGTCATACGCACCCCGTGGGTCGACTTGCCGGCGTGGCAGCAGTCCAGGGGTGCTGCGGTGCTGAAGGTGCTTTGGGTGGGACTCGGGCCGATATTGCCGCCGCAGATGGCCGCTCAACTGCGGCCATGAGCACAGCTGGGGATGACAATGGTGGCGGGCGCGACGAAGCCTTTGCGCGTCCGGTTTTGACACAGGAGTGATGACATGTGCGGCATCGTGGGAGTGATTTCAAAGGCACCGGTCAACCAGCTCATCTATGACGCCTTGCTGCTGCTGCAGCATCGCGGGCAAGACGCTGCCGGCATCGTCACGATGCAGGATTCGCGCTGCTTCATGCACAAGGCCAGGGGCATGGTGCGCGACGTGTTTCGCACCCGAAACATGCGTGCGTTGCCGGGCCCGGTCGGGTTGGGTCAGGTCCGCTATCCCACGGCAGGCAATGCCTTCAGCGAGGAGGAAGCGCAGCCCTTCTACGTCAACGCACCGTTCGGCATCGTGCTGGTCCACAACGGCAATCTGACCAACGCTGCTGTGCTCAAGGACGAACTGTCCCGCATCGATCGTCGCCACATCAACACCGACAGCGACACCGAGGTGCTGATCAACATCCTGGCCCACGAGTTGGAGTTCGCGGCGCGTGACCGGCAACTGACGCCCGAAATCGTCTTCAAGGCGGTCGCTGCCGTGCACAAGCGGCTCAAGGGCTCCTACGCGGTGGTGGCGTTGATCGCAGGGTTCGGGTTGCTAGCGTTTCGTGATCCGTATGGCATTCGGCCGCTATGCTTTGGCGAGGGAGACACCCCCGAAGGCCGGCAGGTGATGGTGGCCAGCGAATCCGTGGCGCTCGAAGGCACCGGTCATGTCCTGACCCGGGATGTCGCCCCTGGCGAGGCGATCTTCATCACCGCCGAGGGTCAGGTGCACGCGCAGCAATGCGCTGACAACCCGAGCCTGCATCCGTGCATGTTTGAGTACGTCTATCTGGCGCGGCCCGATTCGATCATGGACGGCATCTCGGTCTATCAGGCTCGGCTGAACATGGGCGAGACGCTGGCTCAGCGGCTCATCTCGACCATGCCGCCGAGCGAGATCGATGTGGTGATCCCGATCCCCGAATCGAGCCGCCCCTCGGCGATGCAACTCGCCCAGAAGATCGGCAAACCTTATCGCGAAGGCTTCGTCAAGAACCGCTACGTGGGCCGTACCTTCATCATGCCGGGGCAGGGCGTGCGCAAGAAGTCGGTACGCCAAAAGCTCAACGCCATCGGTGTCGAGTTCGCCGGCCGCAATGTGTTGCTGGTCGATGATTCCATCGTGCGGGGAACCACCTCGAAAGAGATCGTGCAAATGGCCCGCGAGGCCGGCGCCCGCAAGGTGTACATGGCCTCGGCGGCGCCGCCCGTGCGCTTTCCCAACGTCTACGGCATCGACATGCCGACCAAGGACGAACTGGTGGCGCACAACCGGAGCATCGAAGAAATTCGGCGCTTCATTGGCGCTGATGCGTTGATTTACCAGGACGTCGATGCCATGAAGCGCGTGGTGGGCGCCTTGAACCCCCGGGTGGCAGGCTTCGAGGCTTCGTGCTTTGACGGTCACTACATCACGGGTGACATCTCGGCGGCTGACTTTGATGCGATGGCGTCACAACGCCTGTCGCAAGGCCAGGAAGAGGAGTCACCAGGCCGCTCACGACTTGCCCTGCAAAGTGCGGAGCAGCCCTGATGACGACCAAGAAGACCATTCCCCGCGTGTCATTGCCCAAGGGCGTTCGGCGCGACACGTTGGCTGTACGTGAAGGTCTGCCACGCAGCGTCTGGGGTGAAAACTCCGAGGCGCTGTTCCTCACCAGCAGTTTCGTGCAGCCCGATGCGGCCACCGCCGCTGCGCGCTTTGCCAATGAAGAAGAAGCCTTCATTTACTCGCGCTTCACCAACCCCACGGTCACGATGTTCGAACGTCGCCTGGCCGCGCTCGAGGGCACCGAAGCCTGCATCGCCACGTCAAGCGGCATGTCGGCGATCTTGCTGATGGCGATGGCGCTGCTCAAGGCTGGCGACCACGTGATCTGCTCGCGCAGCGTCTTTGGCTCGACCATCTCCTTGCTGGGACGCGAGTTCGGCAAGTTTGGCGTCGAGACCACTTTCGTTTCGCAGACCGATGTGGCTGAGTGGCGCGCCGCGGTGCGTCCCAACACGCGGCTGCTGTTTGCCGAGTCACCCACCAACCCGCTGACCGAGATTTGTGACATCCGCGAGCTCGCAACGATTGCGCACGATGCGAATGCGCTTCTCGCGGTCGACAACTGTTTTTGCACACCGGCGCTGCAGCGGCCCGTCGAGTACGGCGCGGATCTGATCATCCATTCGGGCACCAAGTATCTCGACGGGCAAGGTCGTGTGTTGGCTGGAGCGGTGTGTGGTGCCGAGCAGCTCATCAACGAGAAGTTCGTACCGGTGATGCGCAGCTCGGGCATGACCTTGTCGCCCTTCAACGCCTGGGTGGTCCTGAAGGGCCTCGAGACGCTGTCGATCCGCATGCAGGCGCAAAGCCAGCGCGCACTCGAGCTGGCCACGTGGCTCGAGCAGCAGCCGGGCATCGAGTGGGTCTTCTACCCGGGCTTGAAGTCGCACCCGCAGCACGATCTGGCCATGGCACAGCAGTCGGGCAACGGCGGCGCCGTGCTGTCGTTCAAGGTGAAGTCTGGCGTGTCCCCCGGCGCG
>CANBSV010000002.1 GCA_947372225.1 Burkholderiales bacterium
CGTGAGCATTTCCTTGGCGGCCTTGTTGGTGAAGGTCACGGCCAGCACGCCACCCGGCGCGAGCTGCCCGGTCTGGATCAGCCAGGCGATGCGGGTGGTGAGCACGCGGGTCTTGCCCGAGCCGGCACCGGCCAGGATCAGCGAAGGCCTCGGCGGCAGCGTGACCGCGGCGAGCTGCTCAGGGTTGAGGCCGCGCAGCAGGCCTTCAGCGGTGGGCAGTGCGGAGCGCTCATCGGCCGCGACCTCGCCCGTGGCGTCGAACGGCGAGGCGCTGGGGCCATCTTCTTCAAACAGGGGGATCGAGGGGTCGTCGTGCGGGGCGACGCCGGGGTGCTCTGAGGGGCTGGGCATCGGGGCATTCTAGGAGCCGCCTCCTACAATCTGCCCTCCGTTTTCGTGCTCTCAGGCGACCGTTTTCGCGGCGCTCTACCCGGTGTCCCCATGACCGAACTGGCCAAGTCTTTCGAACCCGCCGACATCGAAGCCCACTGGGGCCCGCTGTGGGAAAAAAGCGGTGTCTACGAACCCACGCTCGACGCGGCCAAGCCGTCGTTCTCGATCCAGCTTCCGCCGCCCAACGTGACCGGCACGCTGCACATGGGCCATGCGTTCAACCAGACGATCATGGACAGCCTCACGCGCTACCACCGCATGCGAGGGTTCAACACGTTGTGGGTGCCGGGCACCGACCACGCTGGCATCGCCACGCAGATCGTGGTGGAGCGTCAGCTGCAAGAGCAAGGCCAAAGCCGTCACGACCTGGGGCGCAAGAACTTCGTCGCCCGCGTGTGGGACTGGAAGCAGCAATCGGGCTCGACCATCACGCAACAGATGCGCCGCATGGGCGACAGCGTGAGCTGGCCGCACGAGTACTTCACGATGGACGACAAGCTGTCGAAGGTGGTCACCGACACCTTCGTGCAGTTGCACGAGCAAGGCCTGATCTACCGCGGCAAGCGGCTGGTCAACTGGGACCCGGTGCTCAAGAGCGCGGTGTCCGACCTCGAGGTCGAGAGCGAGGAAGAAGACGGCTCGCTGTGGCACATCCGGTATCCCCTGGCCGACGGTTCCGGCGATCTGGTGGTGGCCACCACACGGCCCGAGACCATGCTCGGCGACGTGGCGGTGATGGTGCACCCCGAAGACGAGCGCTACAGCGCGCTGATCGGCAAGCAGGTCACGCTGCCGCTGTGCGGTCGCACGATTCCGGTCATCGCCGACGACTACGTCGATCGCGCCTTCGGTACCGGCGTGGTCAAGGTGACGCCCGCGCACGACGTGAACGACCACGCGGTCGGCCAGCGCCACGGTCTGTCCATCATCGGCGTGCTCACGCTCGATGCGGCGATCAACGACAACGCGCCCGAGGTCTATCGCGGGCTCGACCGCTTCGTCGCTCGCAAGCGCATCGTGGCCGACCTCGATGCGCAAGGCTTCCTGGTCGAGGTGAAAAAGCACAAGCTGATGGTGCCGCGCTGCGCACGCACCGGCCAGATCATCGAGCCCATGCTCACCGATCAGTGGTTCGTGGCCATGACCAAGGCCGGCCCCGACGGCAAGAGCATCGCGCAAAAGGCCATCGACGCGGTCGACAGCGGCGCGGTCAAATTCGTGCCCGAGCAGTGGGTCAACACCTACGACCAGTGGATGAAGAACATCACCGACTGGTGCATCTCGCGCCAGTTGTGGTGGGGCCACCAGATCCCGGCCTGGTACGGCACCGATGGCGAGTTGTTCGTCGCGCGCAGCGAAGACGAAGCGCGCGCCAAGGCCAACGCCGCCGGCTACACGGGCGCGTTGACACGCGACGAAGACGTGCTCGACACCTGGTACTCGTCGGCGATGGTGCCCTTCTCGTCGCTGGGCTGGCCCGAGCAGACCAAGGAAATGGACCTGTTCCTGCCCTCGAGCGTGCTGGTCACCGGCTACGACATCATCTTTTTCTGGGTCGCCCGGATGATCATGATGACCACGCACTTCACCGGGCGTGTGCCGTTCCACCACGTCTACATCCACGGCCTGGTGCGCGACGCGCAGGGCAAGAAGATGAGCAAGTCCGAGGGCAACGTGCTCGACCCGGTGGACTTGATCGACGGCATTGCGCTGGCGCCGCTGCTCGACAAGCGCACCGTGGGCCTGCGCAAGCCCGAGACCGCACCGCGTGTGCGCAAGGACACCGAAAAGGAATTCCCCGAGGGCATTCCGGCGTTCGGCGCCGACGCGCTGCGCTTCACCTTTGCGTCGCTGGCCAGCCTGGGACGCAGCATCAACTTCGACAGCAAGCGCTGCGAGGGCTACCGCAACTTCTGCAACAAGCTGTGGAACGCCACGCGCTTCGTGCTGATGAACTGCGAGGGTCAGGACTGCGGACTCGACCCCCACACGAAATCGCAATGCGGCGTGGGCGACGGCACCACGCCGCCGTACCTGAGCTTCTCGCAGGCCGACCGCTGGATCACCAGCGAGCTGCAGCGTGTCGAAGCGACCGTGGCACAAGGCTTTGCCGACTACCGGCTCGACAACGTGGCCGGCGCCATCTACTCGTTCGTGTGGGACGAGTACTGCGACTGGTACCTCGAGATCGCCAAGGTCCAGGTGCAAACCGGCGATGCGAGCGCGCAGCGCGGCACCCGCCGCACGTTGATCCGGGTGCTCGAGACCGTGCTGCGGCTGCTGCACCCGATCACGCCGTTCATCACCGCCGAGCTGTGGGAGCGCGTGGCGGTGGTGGCGCACCGCAAGGTCGCGGGGTCGAACGACAGCCTCGTCACCGCGCCTTACCCCGAGGCGCAGCTCGACCGCATCGACGCCAACGCCGACGCCTGGGTCGCGCAGCTCAAGGGCATGGTGGGCGCATGTCGCCGCCTGCGCAGCGAAATGAGCCTGTCGCCCGACAAGCGCGTGCCGCTGATGGCGCTGGGTGATGCGGCCTTTGTGCAAGCCGCAGCCCCGCTGCTCAAGGCGCTGGCCAAGGTCTCCGACGTGCAGGTGCACACCGACGAGGCGGCCTACGCGCAGGCCACGCTGAACTCGCCGGTGGTCGAATTCGGCGGCACGCGGCTTGCGCTGCACGTCGAGATTGACGTGGCAGCCGAGACCGAACGGCTGACCAAGGAGATCGGCCGGCTCGACGGCGAAATCACCAAAGCCAGCGCCAAACTGGCCAACGAAGGCTTCGTCGCACGCGCGCCGGCCGCCGTGGTGGCTCAAGAACGCCAGCGGATTGCCGAATTCACCGCCACACGCGACCGCCTTCAAGCGCAAGTGTTGCGGTTGGCTTCCACGACGTAAAGCTCTCGTCAATGCTGCCTGTCCGCAATGACAGGCAGGCTTTGCTTGTCGGCAATATGGCTGTCAAACCCGCGTGTGAGAATGATTCGAACACTAGGACCACTCCGTGATTGCACCGCAAATGAAGATCAACAAAGCCGTATTTCCCGTGGCCGGCATGGGCACTCGTTTCCTGCCTGCCACCAAGGCGCAGCCCAAGGAAATGCTGACCATCGTCGACAAGCCGCTGATCCAGTACGCAGTGGAAGAAGCCTATGAGGCGGGCATACGCCAGATGATCTTCGTCAACGGCCGCAGCAAGCGTGCCATCGAAGACCACTTCGATACCGCCTACGAGCTCGAGGCCGAACTCGAGGCCGCCGGCAAGAACGAACTGCTGGAGCTGGTGCACACGATCAAACCGCACGACATGGAGTGCATCTACATCCGCCAGGCCAAGGCGTTTGGTCTCGGCCACGCGGTGTTGTGTGCACAAAGCGTGGTGGTCAACGAGCCGTTCGCCGTGTTGCTGGCCGACGACTTGATGGTGGGCTCGCCGCCGGTGCTCAAGCAGATGGTCGACCGTTTCGCGGACTGGCAGGCGTCGATCATCGCCGTGCAGGAAGTGCCCGCAGAACACACCAGCCGCTACGGCATCGTGGCCGGCACGCCGGTCAACGACCGCATGATGGACATGACGCACATCGTCGAAAAACCCAAGCCCGAGAACGCACCGTCACGTCTGGGTGTGGCCGGTCGCTACATCCTGACGCCGGGCGTCTTTCGAGAGATCGCCAACCAGCCGCGCGGCGTGGGTGGCGAGATCCAACTCACCGATGGCATTGCGGGACTGATGCGCCGAGAAAAAGTCTTTGCCTTTCGCTACGACGGGCGCCGCTACGACTGCGGCAGCAAGGAAGGCTTCCTGGAGGCCAACGTCGAACTGGCCCTGGCGCACCCGAAACTGGGCCCGGGCTTTCGCGACTACCTCAAGACACTGACGCTTTGAGGGGTCACCGCCGGCGCAGCACGTGCACGAACTCGTTTTGCCACTCGAGTTGCTCGACGAGTTCGTTGCCCGTCTGTTTGGCAAAGGCCTGAAAGTCGCGCACCGAATTCGGATCGGTGGACACCACTTGGAGCAACTCGCCGCTGGCCATGTCAGCCAGCGCCTTCTTGGCTTTCAGGATGGGCAGCGGGCAGTGCAAGCCGCGAGTGTCGAGTTCGATGTGGGCGGGTTTCATGCGGCGCGATCTCCTGGTTGTGAGACCGATTCTAGAAGTGGGTTTCGAGACAGGCAGCGCACGGGATCACACCGGAAACACACCCGTTGACAGGTAGCGGTCGCCCCGGTCGCACACGATGAAGACGATGGTCGCGTTGTCGACGCTGCGAGCCAGTTGCAGCGCGACCCAACACGCGCCGGCAGCCGAAATGCCCGCAAAGATGCCCTCTTCCCGGGCCAGCCTTCGGGCCATTTCCTCGGCGTCAACCTGACTCACCTGCACGATCTCGTCGATGTGGGTGGGGTCGTAGATCTTGGGCAGGTAGGCCTCGGGCCATTTGCGGATGCCAGGGATGCGTGAGCCTTCGCTGGGTTGCGCGCCGATGATCCGCACCGCGGGGTTCATTTCCTTCAGGTAACGCGACACGCCGGTGATGGTGCCGGTGGTGCCCATGGCACTCACGAAGTGCGTGACCTGTCCTGCAGTGTCGCGCCAGATCTCGGGGCCGGTGGTCTCGTAGTGAATGCGCGGGTTGTCGGCATTGGCGAACTGATCGAGCACCAGACCCTTGCCGTCACGTTGCAGCTGATCGGCAAGATCACGTGCGTGCTCCATGCCGCCTGATCGCGGCGTGAGCATCAACTCGGCGCCGAAGGCGCGCATCGTCTGTGCACGCTCGATGGACAGGTCCTCCGGCATGATCAGCAGCATGCGGTAACCCCGAATGGCCGCCGCCATGGCCAGCGCGATGCCGGTGTTGCCCGAGGTCGCTTCGATCAGTGTGTCGCCCGGCTTGATCTGACCGCGCTCTTCGGCGCGCCGGATCATGCTGATGGCCGCGCGGTCCTTCACCGATCCGGCAGGGTTGTTGCCCTCGAGCTTGCCGAGGATCACATTGCCTCGGCGCTGGCCATCCACCCCCGGCAGTCGGCTCAGCCGCACCAGTGGCGTGTGTCCAATCAGGTCTTCAAGCGAGGAGTAAACGGGTTGCTTCTTGGCCATGCAAACTCGCAACAGCTGGGCGTGAGGTTTGCGCTTGGCACTGCGGCATTGCACCGCATGGGCAAACACTGGAAAAGATCGGGTGGTGCCTCGGGTCGGAATCGAACCGACACTCCTTGCGGAACGGGATTTTGAGTCCCGCGCGTCTACCAATTTCACCACCGAGGCCCGGCGCGAGGGGCGATTATGCCCTCGCTTTGGGGTTACGCTCGCGGCTCATTTCCGAGAACACAGGATCCCTTGCATGCCCCCGATGCCGCCCATCACCCGCGCCCTGTTGCTGATCAATGTCGCCGCGTTTTGCATCGGCATCTTCATGGGTCCGTGGTTCACGCGGCTGCTGGGTCTGTGGCCACTGGGGCACGGATTCCTGCCTTGGCAGGTGGGCACCTACGCTTTCCTGCACGGCAGCCTTGGACACCTGTTTTTCAACATGCTCGGGCTGTGGATGTTCGGCTCCGAGCTGGAGCGTCTATGGGGGCGCCAGCGCTTCATGCAGTTCTATGCGGCCAGCGTTTTGAGCGCCGCCGGTGCGCAGTTGCTGGTGACATGGCTGCTCGGTTCGATGTACCCGACGGTGGGCGCTTCGGGTGGTCTGTTCGGGCTGCTGCTGGCGTACGGCATGACCTACCCCAACCGCACCATCGTGCCGCTGATCCCACCGATCCCGATGAAGGCCAAGGTCTTCGTGGCGATCTACGGCGGGCTCGAGTTGCTGATGGGTGTGACCGGCTCGGCCTCGGGCGTGGCGCACTTCGCGCACCTGGGCGGCATGCTCGGCGGCTTCCTGATGCTGCGCTACTGGCGCGGGCAGTCGCCGTTCTCGGGCCGCCGGCGCTGATCGCCCGCACCGCGCCGGCTCACAGGCCGTCGCGCACGGTCGGGTAGCGAAGTTTCAGCCGCAGTTCGCTTTTCAGGCGGCGGTTGTCGAGCCGGCGTGATTCGCTCATGAAACTCATCAGCATCGGCGACAGCCGCTCGGCGGCCTCGCTGCGTGTGATGCGAGGCGGGTGCGGCAACCCGCACACATCCGCAGCCAGATCAAAGTAGTCGCCCATCTTCAGATCGGTGTCGTCGCTGGCATGCACCACGCGCTGTGGCAGCGCGCGGGTGAGCGCAGCAACACACGCCCGCGCCAGATCGTCCGCATGGATGTGGTTGGTGTGCACGTCGTCTTCGGCTCGCAGCACGGCGGTGCCACGCAGCAAACGCTCACGCGGGTGGCCGCCTTCGCGGTCGATCGCGTAGATGCCGGGAATGCGCAGGATCGCCACACGCACGCCATGAGCTCGACCAAACCATCGCAGCTGCGCCTCGGCATCGACGCGCCGGCGCGCGCGGTCGGTAGCCGGATTGACGGCGCGGGTCTCGTCGAATCGCTCGCCGCCGCAGTCACCATAAACACCGCTGGTGCTGGCGTAGACGATGCGCCGTGCGCGGCCGCGCAGGGCCAGGGAGTTGAGCAGATGTCGGGTGCGCGGGTCGGTGGCGCCTTGCAGCGGCGGCGGCGCCAGATGCAACACCGCATCGGCCAAACCAGCCAGCCGCGCCAGCGTGGCCGGCTCATCCAGATTGCCCAACAGCGGTACCGCCCCGGCCGCGCGCAAGGCGGCTGCACGTGCCGGGCTGGACGTGAGCGCGAACAGCCGGTAACGCCCTCGCAGCAAACGCAGCACGCGCATGCCGACATCGCCACAACCGACGATCAGCAAGGTGGGGCGTTGAAAGACCGATGGCAGTGTGGACATGGGAAAGGCAAAGACCGGGTGACGTGCCGAAACCAGAGGGCGTGCGGGGCAAAATCCCTGATCAGTTTACGAGCCCGATCACCATGAGCATGACCGTCACGCTGCAGCCCAGCGGCCGCAGCTTTTCCACCCAGCGCGACGAGCCTGTCCTTGCCGCTGCACTGCGGGCCGGCGTGGGCCTGCCCTACGGCTGCAAGGACGGCGCTTGCGGATCGTGCAAGTGCCGGCTGATCGAAGGCCGGGTCATCCACGGCGCGCACCAGCTCAAGGCCCTGAGCGTCGAGGAAGAAGAACAGGGCTACGTGCTGACGTGCTGCGCCGCACCGCAAACCGATCTGGTGCTCGAAGCGCGCACCGTGGCCGGCGTGGGCGAGATGCCGGTGCGCCGCATGCCCGCGCGCGTGAGCCGGCTCGAAAAGCCCGCCACCGACGTGGCCATCCTCACCTTGCAGCTGCCTGCCAGCGACGCCCTGCGTTACCTGGCCGGCCAGTACATCGACATCATGCTGCCCGACGGCTCACGTCGCAGCTACTCGATGGCCAATGCGCCCCACACGCAAGGCGACAAGCCGTGGATCGAACTTCACATCCGACACCTTCCGGGCGGTCTGTTCAGCGACAAGGTCTTCGGCTCCATGAAGGAAAAAGACATCCTGCGCATCGAAGGTCCGTTCGGCAGCTTCTTCCTGCGCGAAGACTCGCCCAAGCCCATCGTGCTGCTGGCCTCGGGCACCGGCTTTGCTCCCATCAAGGCGCTGATCGAGCAGTTGCAGACCCAGACTGCCGGCCGGCCGGTGGTGCTGTACTGGGGCTGCCGCGCCCGTGCCGATCTGTACCTGCACGACTGGGCCACGCAAGCCGCAGCGCAAATGCCGCAGCTCACCTACGTGCCGGTGCTCTCGGACCCGCTGCCCTCAGACAGCTGGACAGGACGCACCGGGCTGGTCCATCAGGCGGTGATGCAGGATCTGCCCGATCTGAGTGGCCACCAGGTCTACGCCTGCGGCAACCCCTTGATGGTCGAAGCCGCCCAGCGCGACCTGATCGGCCGGTGCGCACTGCCTGAAAACGAGTTCTTTGCCGATGCGTTCTACACCGCGGCGCAGTCGGGCAACGCCAGCGCCTGATCACGCGGGGCCTGCCCGGCCGGTTGATCAAGCGCCGAGATACGCCTGCCGCACCTTCGGGTCGTCGAGCAAGTCGGCAGCGGCACCGCTCAGGGTGATCTCGCCGGACTCCATCACATAGGCGCGACTGGCGAGTTGCAAGGCGCGGCGGGCGTTTTGCTCGACGAGCAGCACGGTGACACCCTGGCGGTGAATGTCGGCCACCACCTCGAAGATCTTGTCGACCATCAGCGGGGCCAGCCCCATCGAGGGCTCGTCGAGCAGCAGCAACTTCGGGCGTGCCATCAGCGCGCGACCGATGGCGAGCATCTGCTGCTCGCCGCCCGACAGCGTGCCGGCCAGTTGTCCGCAACGCTCCTTGAGCCTCGGGAACAGGCCGAACACGCGATCCATGTCGGCATCAACCTCATCGTCGCGGCGGGTGAAAGCCCCCATGAGCAGGTTTTCGGTGATGGTCATGCGCGCGAAGATGCCGCGGCCCTCGGGCACCATCACCAGACCCTGGCGCGCCAGATCCCATGCGCCCTGCCCGCGGATGGACAGACCTTGGAGCCGGATGTCGCCCGAGCCCGCTGCGAGCAAGCCGGTCAGCGCCTTCAGTGTGGTCGTCTTGCCTGCGCCGTTGGCCCCGATGAGGCTGACCAGTTCGCCATCGCGCACCTCAAAGCTGACGCCCTTGACGGCACGGATGCCGCCGTAGGCCACTTCAAGCCCGGTGACTTCGAGTGCGAGCGTGGGAGCGTGAGCAGGCGTGGTCATGGGTCGATGCGTCAAATGGCGACGTGCGCCGCGCCCAGATAGGCCTCAATCACGGCCTCGTGACGCTGCACCTCGGCAGGGGTGCCTTCGGCAATGCACTGGCCGTGGTCGAGCACGCTCACGCGGTCGCACAGGCCCATCACCAGGTGCACGTCGTGCTCGATCAGCAAGATCGTGTAGCCCTGGCTGCGGATGCGCTCGATGAGCTCGCGCAGCACGAGCTTTTCGGTGGCGTTCATGCCGGCGGCAGGCTCATCAAGCGCGATCAGCGTGGGCTCGGTGGCCAGCGCCCGGGCGATCTCGAGCCGCCGCTGATCGCCGTAACTCAGCGTGCGCGCCTTGGCGTGCGCGTAGTGGGCGATGCCGACCTCGTCGAGCAGCTCATGGGCACTCCGGGCGATGGCCGCTTCCTCGCGCCGGAAGCCCGGCGTGCGAAACACCGCGCCGAGCAGGCCCGAGCGGGTGCGGGCGTGGCGAGCGACCATCACGTTTTCGAGCGCTGTCATCTCGGCAAACAGGCGGATGTTCTGGAAGGTCCGCGCAATGCCGGATCGCGCTACCTCATGCACCGCGCCAGGCCGGTAGGCACGTCCGGCCAGCTCAAAACGGCCGGCATCGGGCGGGTACAGCCCGGTGATGACGTTGAACAAGGTCGTCTTGCCCGCGCCGTTGGGGCCGATGAGCCCGTAGACCATGCCGCGCTCGATGCGCAGACCCACATCGGCGAGCGCCTGCACGCCGCCAAATCGCTTGCTGGCGCCCATGACGTTCAGGATGGTTTCTGCCATCTCGCGATCCCGATCAGCGGGAGCCGGGATCGGCTGCGGACCGACCGTGTTCAGGCGCCGGCCACAGCCCGCGCGGGCGGGCGAGCATGACGCCGATCATGGCCAGCGCGATCAGCAACTGGCGCAAGATCGAGGCATCGATGCGGCCGTCGGTCATCGTCTGCAACGGGCCGGCCACGTAGCGCAGCACCTCGGGCAAGGCCGCCAGCAGCACGGCACCCGCGATGACCCCAGGCAGATGGCCCATGCCGCCGACCACCACCATCGCGACGATCATCACCGACTCCTGCAGCGCGAACGACTCGGGCGACACGAAGCCCTGGAAGCCGGCAAACAGCACGCCCGAAACCCCGCCAAAGGTGGCGCCCAGACCGAAGGCCAGCAGCTTGAGGTTGCGCGTGTTGATGCCCATGGCGCGCGCGGCGACCTCGTCTTCGCGGATGGCCATCCAGGCGCGTCCGAGGCGGCTGCGCTCGAGCCGATGGCAGATCAGCACCGCAAACGCCACCACCACCAGGAACAGGTAGTAGTGGTTGGTGACCGGGGGGATGTCGAGGCCCAGCAGATTCCAGCGTTTTCCCAGATCCCAGCCGAACAGGTGAATCGAGTCGATCTGACCGATACCGCGCGGTCCGTTGGTGAGGTTGAGCGGTTGCTCCAGGTTGTTGAGAAACACGCGGATGATTTCGCCGAAGCCCAGCGTCACGATGGCCAGGTAGTCGCCTCGCAGCTTGAGCGTGGGCGCGCCCAGCAACACGCCGGCCATGCCAGCCACTGCGGCACCCAGCGGCAGCGCTACCCAGATCGACAGATGCAGCCCGTCGGGGAACATGGCCGCGATGGCGGGAAAGTTTTCGGTGAGCTGGGGGCTAGCCAGCAGCGCA
The DNA here is from genome assembly GCA_947372225.1 of Burkholderiales bacterium. GTDB lineage: Bacteria > Pseudomonadota > Gammaproteobacteria > Burkholderiales > Burkholderiaceae_C > PBB1. Next base: position 10,805 of record CANBSV010000002.1, read on the forward strand.
AACAGGTAAGCGCCCACTGCGTAAAAGGCCACGTAGCCCAGATCAAGCAGCCCGGCGCAGCCCACCACGATGTTCAGGCCCAGCGCCAGCAGCACGTAGAGCAGCGACGTGTCGATGATGCGCACCCAGGCATTGCCGAACTGCTGCGCGACCAGCGGCAGCACCAGCAGCGCCAAGCCTGCCAGCAACATCCCAGACAGCGAGCCGGGCTTGAGCTTCATGCGCGATCCGCCACACGCTCTCCGAGCAAGCCGCGCGGTCGCAGCGTCAGCACCAGGATCAGCACCACGAAGGCAAACACGTCCTGGTACTGGCTGCCCAGAAAGCCGCCGGTCAGATCGCCGATGTAGCCCGCGCCCAGCGATTCGATCAGCCCGAGCAGCACGCCACCCAACATGGCACCGCCCAGATTGCCGATGCCGCCGAACACCGCCGCGGTGAACGCCTTGAGACCGGGCAGAAAGCCCATGCTGTGCTGCACCGAGCCGTAGTTGGCTGCGTACATCACCCCGGCCAGCGCGGCCAGCGCCGCGCCGATCACGAAGGTGGCCGAGATCACCGTGTCAGGCCGCACGCCCATCAGCGCGGCCACCTGCGGGTTCTCGGCGGTGGCGCGCATGGCGCGCCCGAGCCGGGTGCGGTTGACCAGATACGCCAGCGCCGCCAGCGTGAGCGCGGTGATCACCACGATGAGGATCTGCGTGGTGTTGATGACCGCTCCGCCGATGGCGTGGGGCTCGCTGGGCAGCAAGATGGGGTACGGCTTGGGGTTGGGCTTCCAGATGATCATGGCCAGCGTTTGCAGCAACAAACTCATGCCCATGGCGGTGATCAAGGGCGCCAGGCGCGGCGCGTTGCGCAGCGGCCGGTAGGCCAGCTTCTCGATGGCGTAATTGAGCACAGAACACACCACCATGGCCGCCAGCAGCGAGATCAGCATCAGCACCCAGCCGGGCCAGCCGGTGTCGGCCAGCGCCGTGACCACTGACCAACTGACCATCGCGCCGACCATCAGCACCTCGCCGTGGGCGAAGTTGATGAGGTTGATGATCCCGTAGACCATCGTGTAGCCCAGCGCCACCAGCGCGTACACGCTGCCCAGCACCAGCCCGTTGATGATTTGCTGGATGAAGGTGTCCATCAGCGCGCGTTGCGAGCGGCCGCATCGAGGCGGCGCAGTTCTTCGAGCTTTTCGCCGATACGGATCTCGAGGCCGCGCGCCACAGGCTCGTAAAAGCGCGGGCCGGCCACGTCGTCGGGCCAGTAGCGCTCGCCGGCCGCAAAGCCGCCTTCCTCGTCGTGCGCGTAGCGATAGCCGCTGCCGTAGTCGAGGTCTTTCATCAGTCGGGTGGGCGCGTTGCGCAAACGCAGAGGCACGGCGCGGGTGCCGTCTTGCTCGATGAACGCGCGCGCCGCCTTGTAGGCGCGGTAGACCGCATTCGACTTGGGCGCCATCGCCAGGTAGATGACGGCCTGAGCCAGCGCCAGTTCGCCTTCGGGCGAACCGAGCCGCTCGTAGGTTTCGGCCGCATCGAGCGCCAGGCGCAGCGCGCGCGGATCGGCCAGGCCGATGTCTTCGCTGGCGATGCGCACCAGCCGGCGCGCCGCGTAGCGCGGATCGACGCCGCCATCGAGCATGCGCACGAACCAGTAGAGCGAGGCGTCGGGGTCGCTGCCGCGCACCGCCTTGTGCAATGCCGAGATGGTGTCGTAGAACTGCTCGCCGCCCTTGTCGTAGCGGCGCAGCTGTTCGCCGAGCGACTTTTCAAGCTGCGCCTCGTCGATTCCGGCCAGGCCCGCCTGGGTCGCCATCTCGACCAGGTTTTCGTAGGCGTTGAGCAGCCGGCGCGCGTCGCCATCGGCGTAGGCCACCAGGCGATCGCGCGCGGCGTCTGACAAAGGAGGCGCAGCGAGCAGCGCCTGAGCGCGCCCGAGCAGCTCGATCATGTCGGCCGCATCCAGGCTCTTGAGCACATGCACCGTGGCACGCGACAGCAGCGCCGAGTTGACCTCGAACGAAGGGTTCTCGGTGGTCGCGCCGATGAAGGTGAACAGACCCGACTCCACGTGCGGCAAGAAGGCATCTTGCTGCGCCTTGTTGAATCGGTGCACCTCGTCGACGAAGACCACGGTGCGCCGGCCCGAAGGCTGCATCACCTGCGCGCGCTCGACCGCCTCGCGGATGTCCTTGACGCCGCCGAGCACCGCCGACATGGCGATGAACTGCGCGTCGAACGCGTGGGCCATCAGGCGTGCCAGCGTGGTCTTGCCCACGCCCGGCGGGCCCCACAGGATCATCGAATGCAGCCGGCCCGAATTGAACGCCGAACGCAGCGGCTTGCCCGGCCCGAGCAGGTGCTTCTGGCCGATGACCTCGTCGAGCGTGTGCGGCCGCAGCCGCTCGGCCAGCGGTTGCGCGCTTGAGGCGGCGGCCGGCTGGCTCACTGCTCGATGACCTCGACGCCGCTCGGCACGACAAACTTGAAGCCCTGCGGCGCCAGATCGACGTTGGCGGCGAACTGCGTGAACTGCAGCAACGAGCGCTGCGAGAAGCTGTCGGTGATCTCCACGGCTGTCAGCTGCCGGCCGCGAAAGCCGATGCGCATGGACTGAAATGCGCCGTCACGCGCCTTGGGCGTGGCCTGCACCCAGTCGAGGCCGTCTTTCGACGGCAAGGTGACCAGGTCGAAGTCGCGCGTGAGGTCCGCCCCGGCGAGCAAGGCCGCGGGCGTGGCACCCAGCGCGTCGGTGTAGTTGCGGCGGCTGGCCTGGTTGAGGTCGGCATCAAAGATCCACACGCTTTGGCCGTCGCACACGATCAGCTGCTCGAACGGCTTGAGGTAGTCGAATCGGAAACGGTCCGGCCGGGCGAACTCGAAGCGCCCGCTGGAGGTCTTTTTCTTGGCGCCATCTGGCGATGTGACGGTTTGCGTAAAGGCCGCGCGGCCGGTCTTGACGTCGCGCACGAAGGCCTTGAGCGTGTCGAGCGCATCGGCCCGGGCAATCGCCGGCAACCCTAGCGACAGCGCGATCAGCAAGCCGACGAACCGCCTCATTCGCTGCGTGCCGGAACGATGATTTCGCGATTGCCGTTGTTGCCCATGGCCGACACCAGGCCCGACTTTTCCATCTGCTCGAGCAGCCGAGCGGCGCGGTTGTAGCCGATGCGCAAATGTCTTTGCACCAGAGAGATCGATGCCCGGCGATGCTGCAGAACGATGCCCACGGCCTGGTCGTACATCGGGTCGCTCTCGTTGCCGGGACCGCCGCCATCGTTGATCGCGATGTCGCCCGACTCGCCATCAACCGTGCCGCCTTCGAGGATGCCGTCGATGTAGTTGGGCTCGCCCTGCGTCTTGAGATAGGCCACCACACGGTGCACTTCCTCGTCGCTGACAAACGCGCCGTGCACGCGAATCGGCAAGCCGGTGCCCGACGGCATGTAGAGCATGTCGCCCATGCCCAGCAGCGCTTCGGCACCCATCTGGTCGAGGATGGTTCGGCTGTCGATCTTGCTGCTGACCTGGAAGCTCAATCGCGTGGGGATGTTGGCCTTGATCAGGCCGGTGATCACATCGACGCTCGGACGTTGCGTGGCCAGAATCAGGTGGATGCCGGCAGCGCGCGCTTTTTGCGCCAGCCGAGCGATCAACTCCTCGATCTTCTTGCCCACCACCATCATCAGGTCGGCCAACTCGTCGATGACGATGACCACGTGGGGCAGCCGCTCAAGGGGTTCGGGCGCTTCGGGCGTCAGGCTGAACGGGTTGCCGAGCAACTCGCCGCGCTCGGTGGCCTCGTCGATCTTCTTGTTGTAGCCCATGAGGTTGCGCACCCCGAGCTTGCTCATCAGCTTGTAGCGGCGCTCCATCTCGCCCACGCCCCAATTGAGCGCGCTGGCGGCTTGCTTCATGTCGGTGACCACCGGACACAACAGGTGCGGGATGCCTTCGTAGACGCTCATCTCGAGCATCTTGGGATCGATCAGGATCAACCGCACATCGCGCGCCTCGGCCTTGTAGAGCAGGCTGAGGATCATCGCGTTGATGCCCACCGATTTGCCCGAACCGGTGGTCCCGGCCACCAGGCAGTGCGGCATCTTGGCCAGATCGGCCACCACCGGCGCGCCGATGATGTCCTTGCCCAGACCCATGGTCAGCAGCGAGGCGGCGCCGTTGTAGACCTGCGAGCCAAGGATCTCCGACAGGTGGATGGTCTGCCGGCGCGCGTTGGGCAACTCGAGCGCCATCGTCGTCTTGCCGGGAATGGTCTCGACCACACGGATGCTCACCAGGCTCAGGCTGCGCGCCAGATCCTTGGCCAGGTTGAGCACCTGAGAGCCCTTCACGCCAGTGGCCGGCTCGATCTCGTAGCGGGTGATCACGGGCCCGGGCGACGCCGCCACCACCCGCACCTCGACACCAAAATCCTTGAGCTTCTTTTCGATCAGCCGCGAGGTCATCTCGAGGGTCTCGGGCGAGACCGACTCCATGCGGCCGGGGGCCGCATCGAGCAGATCGACCTGCGGCAACTTGGTGTCGGCCAGTTCCGTGAACAAGGGCTTTTGGCGTTCCTTGACCACCCGTTCGCTCTTGGGCACATCGACCAGCGGGGTCTCGATGACGATCGGGTCGTGGTCTTCGTGCAACTGCTGCTCGACTTCCACCACATCCTCGCGTTCCCGAAGCGCCTGCTCGCCCAGACGCAGATCCTCGGCGAACTCGATGCGTTCGGCACGGCGGTCGCGCCAGGCATCGAGGCGCTCACCGATCGTGTCAGCCACGTTGAGCCACGAGAACTGGAAGGCCAGCGACAAGCCGGCCAAAAGCAAAGCAATCCACAGCACGCCCGAGCCAGCAAAGCCCAGCAGCTTCATGCTCGCCGGGCCCAGCAAATAGCCCAGCACGCCACCGGAATGCGCGCCAGGCAGCAGCGACTCCCAGCGATACAGGCGCGTCCACTCCAGCGCGCAGCTCGCCGCCAGCAAAATGACGAGGCCTGCCGCCACGGTCCAGCCGGGCCAAACCGGCCGCACCGGGAGCGCCGCAGCGGGGCTGTCTTCTGCCCGCAGCAACTGAGCCAGCGCGCGCAGCCAACGGTGCAAGGCAATCGCCATCGCCCACCACACCGAAAACCCGAACACAAAAAACGCGAGATCGGACAGCCAAGCCCCCAGCACGCCCGCCCGGTTGCGCACCGGGTCGCCGACCCCCGAGGTTGAAAACGCCGGGTCTGAGGCGCTGTGGCTGAGCAGCGCAATCAGCACGAGCAGCCAAGCGACGGCACCGACCAGCACGAGCGACTGCCGCTGCCAGTCGGATGGCCTGGGCGAAGGATCGGGCTCAAGCTCGTCGGAGAGGCGACGACGCGAGGCGGCGGCCTTGCTGTCGCGCGTTGGAAGAGGCGCATCTGCCCCTGCGGGACGCAGCGAACCAAGCGGAAATGTCATCGGGACATTGTGGCCGAACCCCGCTGCCCGCAAGCCGGGCGAGGGGTCAATTGAGGTGCTGCTTGAGAATCACCCAGCCGTTTTCCTGAGTCTCGATCATGCCCCGCTCTTCGAGGTCTTTCATGACGCGACTGACCATCTCGCGCGAAGCTCCCACCACCTTGGCGAGGTCCTGACGCGATACCTTGTTGCGAATGATTCGGGTGTCATTGACGACCTCGGCCATCTCCAGCAGAGATCGCGCCACACGGCCGTAGACATCGAGCAGCGCCAGGGATTCGATCTGCCGATCGGCGCCCCGCAGGCGCTGAACGAGGCCGCGCATGATGGCGTAGGACAGGCTGGAGTTTTCCGGAATGCAGCGCGCGAATTCGGCACGGCCGAGGATGAGCGCATCCGTCTGAATTTCGGCTCGCACCGTGGCCGAATGAGGCTCGTTGTCGATCAAGCTCATTTCGCCCACATAGTCGCCAGGCTGCAACACAGCAAGGATCACTTCACGGCCCCTTGAGTCCGCGGTCAGCACCCGCGCGCGACCCGTCAGCAATATGTAGAGGGCGTTGGTTTTTCGACCATGCTCGACCAGGATTTCGCCACGGCGATAGCGGCGCTTGACCACGTTGTCCGCGATGCCCTGCGCCTGATCGTTGGTCAGTAACGAGAACAGCGGCACGCGTCGGATGAGGTCGAGATTCGAAAGCATCGCCATCGGAAAACTCCTTCGGTAGGGTCGCCGGCCGGGCACACGAAAATGTCAGGCCGGCCAAAGAGTAAGAGATTGTCACTCCTGAGTGCAATGTCGTCGCGCACCGTTGCAGCCATGTCAAACTGATCGAACTTCTTTCAACCGCTATCACCATGAGCTCAACTTCCACCCATTCGCGCGTCCTGATCCTCGGCTCCGGCCCCGCCGGCTACACCGCAGCCGTCTACGCCGCACGTGCCAATTTGAACCCACGACTGATCACCGGCATGGCGCAAGGCGGCCAATTGATGACCACCACGGAGGTCGACAACTGGCCGGCCGACGTCGATGGCGTGATGGGACCCGACTTGATGACGCGCTTTCAACAACATGCCGAGCGATTCAAGACCGAAATGGTCTTCGACCACATCAACGAGGTCGACTTTTCTCACCGACCGTTCACGCTCAAGGGCGACTCGGGCAGCTACACCTGCGACGCACTCATCATCGCCACAGGTGCCTCAGCCAAGTACCTCGGTTTGCCCAGCGAAGAGGCTTACATGGGCCGCGGCGTCAGCGGCTGCGCCACCTGTGACGGCTTTTTTTACCGTGGCCAGGAAGTTTGCGTGGTTGGCGGCGGCAACACCGCTGTCGAGGAGGCGCTTTACTTGTCAAACATCGCGAGCAAGGTCCACGTGATCCACCGCCGCGACAAGTTCAAGGCCGAGCCCATCCTGATCGACAAATTGATGGACAAGGCCGCGTCGGGAAATGTGCAACTGCATTTGTGGAGCACGCTGGACGAGGTGTTGGGGGACGCGTCTGGCGTGACCGGCGTGCGCACACGCAACACGAAAGACAACTCGACCAGCGATCTGGCTGTGCAAGGTTGCTTCATCGCCATTGGCCACCAGCCAAACACTCAGATCTTTGCCGGCCAACTCGAGATGAAGGACGGCTACATCGTCACCCAAGGTGGTTTGAACGGCATGGCCACGATGACCAGCGTTCAGGGGGTCTTTGCCGCAGGTGACGTGCAGGACCATGTGTACCGTCAGGCGATCACGAGTGCAGGCACAGGCTGCATGGCTGCGCTCGACGCACAGCGCTTTCTGGAGCAATCAAGCTGACAAGACCTCACCCGCGAACAGCGAAGGCGGCTATACTCGCGGGCTTCGCTGTGCTTGCGTCTGGGGTTTGACTCTCGGCGGGTTCGCAGCGTCCACGTCGGCGCGAGCCTCGAAGCAAGTTTGCTTTTGGCAAGTTGCTTCAGCGATCTGAAACACATATCTACAGGAGCAGCGTCATGGCACGCGTCTGTCAAGTCACGGGCAAGCGCCCGATGTCGGGAAACAATGTTTCCCACGCCAACAACAAAACCAAGCGGCGCTTTCTGCCGAACCTGCAATACCGCAGGTTCTGGCTTGAGACCGAGAACCGCTGGGTGCGGCTTCGCATTTCGAATGCGGCGCTGCGTTTGATCGACAAGGTGGGCATTGAGAAGGTCGTTGCCGACCTTCGTGCCCGCGGCGAAATCTGATTAGGAGCGCATCATGGCAAAAGGTGGACGCGAAAAAATCAAGCTGGAATCGTCAGCCGGCACAGGTCACTTCTACACGACCGACAAGAACAAGAAGACGACCCCCGAGAAGATCGAAATCATGAAGTTCGATCCAAAGGCACGCAAGCATGTGATGTACAAGGAAACGAAGCTGCGCTAAGCCAGCCCGCTCCAACAAAAAACCCGCTGGGCATGAACGCCAAGCGGGTTTTTTGTTGGGTGCTTCGGTCGTCAGGCGCCAGACCTTTGCCCGGACATCAGGCTTGCGAAGCGCGCAGACGAATCGCGAACAACTGCAACTCGGCGATTCCACTTTCCTCGGCCTTGCGGCACCAAGCCTGCAGATCGGCCACCAGTTGGTCGGCAGACACGTTGGTGCGGGTCCACAGCGAGCGCAGCTCTTCGCGCATGGCGACCAGTTTGGCCAGCACCGCGTGCTGATCGCACACAGACACCATGCGCTCCTTCACGGCGTGAGGGATCTTGTCAGCATCTCGGTGCAGCCAGCGCTGTGCCAAATGCAGGTCCTTCCAGCGCGCTGAGTTCTGGGCGCCTTCGGCCTTGAGTCGTGCCAATTCACTGCGGCACTCCTCGCGCAGATGCTTGGCGTACTTCGCCATGACTTCGTAGCGATGAGCAATGAGAGCCTCCAGGGTCTTCGAGTCGGCGACAGGCTTGATGTCTCCGAGTTTCAGAACCGGCGCCGTCTTGCGCACACGAGCCAAACCGAAAATCTCGAGTGTGCGGATGTAGGCCCAGCCGAGGTCGAACTCATACGGCTTGACCGACAACTTGGCCGATGTCGGATAGGTGTGGTGGTTGTTGTGCAACTCCTCGCCGCCAATGATGATGCCCCAAGGGGAAATGTTCGTTGAGGCATCGGACGCCTCGAAATTCCGGTACCCCCACCAGTGCCCCAGCCCGTTGATGATGCCGGCAGCGGTCACTGGAATCCAGGCCATCTGAACCGCCCAGACGGTCAGACCGGCAGCGCCAAACAGCGCCAGATTGATCACCAGCATCAGACCGACACCGACCCAGTTGTTGTTGCCGTAAAAGTGGCGCTCCATCCAGTCGTCGGGTGTTCCGTGACCGAATTTCTGCAGCGTCTCCAGATTCTTGGACTCGGCACGGTAAAGCTCGGCGCCTTCGAGCAGCAATTTCTTGATGCCGTAGACCTGCGGGCTGTGCGGGTCGTCGACCGTCTCGCATTTGGCGTGATGCTTTCGGTGGATCGCAACCCACTCCTTGGTCACCTGCCCCGTTCCAAGCCACAGCCAAAGGCGAAAAAAGTGCGAGGGGATGGCATGCAGATCCACAGAGCGGTGCGCCTGCGAGCGGTGGAGGAAGATTGTGACCGAGGCGATCGTGAAGTGCGTCGTCACCAGCGTGTAGATCACGATTTGCCACCACGTGGCGTGCAACAGCCCGTTTGCCAGCCAGTTCAAAAGGCAATCCGCCAACGTCGTCAATGTATTCATGTGTCCAGTTTTCCGAGACAAATTCAGCCGTCGATTGTAGGTGGCGGTGCTTCTTCTCAACAGTCCATCGCGCCGCCTGCAGTCAGGTTGACTCAGTTGGAGCCGAATCGTTCAGGTGCGTTGCCACACTGCGGCAAAGAATCCGTCGGTGCCATGCTTGTGGGGCCACAGACGGAGGTTGGATCCCTGCACCAGCGATCCGGCCTGCTCGACGTGCGCACCGGCCAGCACCTGCTCGGCAGGAACACGCTTGAAATCTCTTGAGTGCTCGGCACAGAAGGCATCGGCAATGTCTTCGTTTTCCGCCCGCAGCAAGCTGCAGGTGGCGTAGACCAGACGGCCGCCGGACTTGGTCAGGCGCGCCGCGCTGTTGAGGATGGCCATCTGCTTGACTCGCAGCTCATCAACTGCCTCGGGCGACTGACGCCACTTCATGTCGGGATTGCGCCTCAGCGTGCCCAGTCCCGAACAGGGCGCGTCCACCAGCACCCGGTCGATCTTGCCGGCCAGGCGCTTGATGCGGTCGTCGCGCTCGTGAGCGATCTGCACCGGATGCACATTGGACAAACCGCTGCGTGCCAGCCGCGGCTTCAACGCGGCAAGACGATGGCCCGACGTGTCGAAAGCGTACAGGCGCCCCGTGTTGCGCATCGACGCGCCGAGCGCCAGGGTCTTGCCGCCCGCCCCGGCACAAAAGTCGACCACCATCTCGCCGCGCTTGGCGTCGATCAGCAGCGCGAGGAGCTGGCTGCCCTCATCCTGCACTTCGACATCGCCTCGCATGAACACATCGAGCTTGTGAAGCGCCGGCTTGCCCTGCGCACGCAAGCCCCACGGTGAATAGGGCGTGGGCGTGACTTCAATGCCTGCCACCGCAAACTCGGCGAGCACCTGCTCACGCTTGGCCTTGAAGGTGTTGACGCGCAGATCGAGCGGCGCGTTGCTGTTGAGCGACTCGACGAGCGGCCAGAACTCGCCGGCCACCTCGGCCTTCAGACGCTCGGCAAGCCACTCGGGCAAGTTGTGTCGCAACCGCTCCGGCAACGCAGCTCGGTCGACGGATTCGACATTCTCAAGCCACTGCGCCTCGCCCTCGACGAGAGCCGCCCTCAAAAAAGCCGCGTTGCCCTGCCATCCGAGCAGCACCAGACGGCGCTCCATCTCGCCGCGGCCGGACTGGGCCAAGTGCTGATACAGCAGCCGCTGCCTGAGCACCGTGTACGTGGTTTCGGCCAGCGTGTGCCGCTCGCGCATGCCCAGCGTGCGGTGCTGGCGGAAGAAATCCGAGACCACCCGGTCGGCTGGGGATTCGAATTGAAGAACTCGGTGGAGAAGTTCGGTGGAAAGTTCGACAAGAGCGTTGGGGTGCATCGGACAGATTATCGGCGACCACCCTCGCGAAGGCCGAATGCCCGCACTACAGCAACCATTGCGCCTCACCACGCCGATGGACCATTCGCCCCTCACCAGAGAAGTCCACGTCCCCGTCCACCCACCAGCGCACCACCCGCGGGTACAGGATGTGTTCTGCAGCCGTCACGCGCGCTGCCAGCGCTTCTTCGGTATCCCCTTCGAGGACGGGTACCGCCGCCTGCGCCACGATGGGGCCGTGATCCAACTCGGGCGTGACCACATGAACCGTCGCCCCAGCCAGTTTGCACCCCGCATCGATCGCCCGTCGGTGGGTGTTCAACCCGGAAAACGCCGGCAGCAGCGAGGGGTGAATGTTGAGCATGCGCCCAGCGTATCGGTTCACGAACTCGGCGCTCAGGATGCGCATGAAGCCTGCCAGCACGACCAGGTCGGGAGCGAACCCATCAATGACATCGGCAAGCGCCGCATCAAAGGCCGCGCGGGTCGCGTGCACGCGATGGTCTACGACCGCCGTGGCAATGCCGCGCTGTGCTGCCTCGGCCAGCCCCGCGGCATCCTGCCTGTTGCTGATCACGGCCGCGACGCGCGCGTTCCAGCCCTCGGCAGCGCAGGCCTCAGCGATCGCCATCATGTTGGAGCCGCGGCCTGAAATGAGGATGACTATGTTTTTCATGGATATCGGAGACGCGACATGCCGCAGGCGCGCCGCAGTGTATCGGCCCCACCGCCTTGGCCAAACCTACAATCGCGACCCTCACCTCAGAGCGCGCCCATGAAACAAAGAGTCTTGTCCGGCATGCGACCCACGGGTGCCCTGCACCTGGGTCATTACCACGGCGCCTTGAAAAACTGGGTGCGCCTCCAGGCGGATTTCGACTGCTTCTATTTCGTGGCCGACTGGCATGCGCTGACCACGCACTACGAAAACCGCGAGGTCATCGAGCGCAATGTCTATGACATGGTGATCGACTGGCTGGCCGCCGGGGTCGACCCGGAAAAGGCCACGCTGTTCATCCAGAGCCGCATCCCGGAACACGCCGAGCTGTTCACCCTGCTCGCGATGGGCACGCCGCTCGCGTGGCTCGAGCGCATGCCGACCTACAAGGACCAGATGGAAAAGCTCAAGGATCGCGATCTGGCGACCTACGGCTTTCTCGGCTACCCCTTGCTGCAGGCGGCTGACATCCTGATCTACAAGGCCGCGTTCGTGCCGGTGGGCGAGGACCAAGCACCGCACGTGGAGATTACCCGCGAAGTCGCACGCCGCTTCAATCACCTCTACGGCCGAGAAGCCAATGCGGAGACGCTGGCTGAAGCGGTGGTCAAGAAGATGAGCAAGTCCGACGGCAAGGCCTTCAGCGCCGCGCGCAAGACCTTCCAGGAGACCGGCAGCGAAGCGTCACTCGAGCAGGCCCGCGCGCTGATCGCAGCAAGCGGCGCCCTTAGCGCTGGCGACCGCGAACGCCTCGATGCCTTCTTGCGCGGGACCGGCAAGACCATCCTGCACGAGCCCGCGGTCTTGCTGACCGAGGTGAGCAAGCTGCCGGGTCTTGATGGCGCCAAGATGAGCAAGAGTTACGGCAACGCGATCGCGATGCGCGAAGAACCGGCCGAAGTTGAGCGCAAGGTCAAACGGATGCCGACCGATCCGCAACGGGTGCGGCGTACCGATGCCGGTGATCCCGACCGCTGCCCCGTGTGGCAGTTTCACCAGGTCTACTCGGATGCCGAGACCCAGCAGTGGGCCTCCGCTGGCTGCAAGTCGGCAGGTATTGGTTGCCTCGATTGCAAGCAACCTGTCATCGACGCGATCCTGCGTGAGCAGCAGCCCTGGCGCGAACGCGCTGAAACCTATCTCACCAACCCGAAACAGGTGCACTGGATCGTCGACGCCGGCACCGAGCGTGCGCGCACGGTGGCACGGCAGACGATGGGCGACGTGCGCGAGGCGATGGGCATCAGCTACTGAACCGACCCGCAGGCCGGCCCGTACTCACAAAGTCAGGAAGTGCTCGCGGTAGTAGGCGAGCTCCTCGATGGACTCGCGAATGTCAGCCATCGCGGTGTGAGCCTGAGCTTTCTTGAAGCCATCCATGATGCCGGGCTTCCAGCGCTTGGCCAGTTCCTTGAGCGTGCTGACGTCGAGGTTGCGGTAGTGGAAAAACCCCTCCAGCGACGGCATGTAGTTGGCAAGAAAGCGACGGTCCTGGCACACGCTGTTGCCGCACATGGGCGACTTGCCAGTCGGCACGTGCTCTTTCAAAAACGTGATGATCTGCGCTTCGGCCTGCGCCTCGTCGAGTGTGGACGCCTTGACCCGGTCAATCAGACCGCTGCGCCCGTGTGTGCCCTTGTTCCAGGCGTCCATCGCATCCATTGCTGCATTGCTTTGGTGAACAGCCAGCGTGGGGCCCTCGATGCGCACATTCAGGTGCGGGTCGGTCACGATCACCGCGATCTCGATGATGCGGTCGGTGGACGGGTACAGACCCGTCATCTCGAGGTCGATCCAGATCAGGTTGTTTTCGCTTTTGGTCAATGTCGTTGTCATGTCTGAAGCTCCTTGTCTAGATTCTCGCCGCCCTACACTGCACGGCCATGCCGAAAACTGACTCGCCCTTGGGCCCCGCATTGATGCTTGCCCTCGTGTTCACGGGCGCTCTGGTGATCTCGCTGATGGCGAGGTTCTGGCTGGCCAGCCGGCAGATGCGCCATGTGGTCCGCCACAGCGATACCGTGCCCGCGGCCTTTGCCGGCACAGTGCCGCTGGAATCCCACCGCAAAGCCGCGCGCTACACCCTGACCAAGAGCAGCTTCGGCTTGTGGACGATGGCCTTCAGCGCGGCGGTGCTGATCGGCTGGACGCTGCTCGGCGGACTCGGGATGCTCAACGACGCGCTGCTCGAAACCGTGCGGCCGCGCTTTGGCGGCATGGCCTACCAGTTGGCGCTGTTGGCGGCGTTCACGCTGATCGGATCGCTGCTGGAACTGCCATTCGATCTGTACGGCACATTTCGCATTGAGCAGGCCTTCGGCTTCAACCGCATGACGTGGAAGCTGTACCTTGCCGACGCCCTCAAGGGCCTGCTGCTGGGCGCGTTGATCGGCCTGCCGCTGGCGGCGGGCATGCTGTGGATCATGGGCAGCACCGGCGCGTTGTGGTGGCTTTGGGCGTGGGCGGCCTGGATGGCCTTCAACCTGCTGGCGATGGTGGTGTACCCGACGCTGATTGCTCCGCTGTTCAACACCTTCAAGCCCCTGGCCGATGCTGCTTTGGAAGCCCGCGTGCAAGCGCTGATGGCCAAATGCGGCTTCAAAGCCAAAGGCATTTTCGTGATGGATGGCAGCAAGCGATCTGCCCACGGCAATGCGTACTTCACCGGCTTCGGTTCGGCCAAGCGGGTGGTGTTCTTCGACACGCTGCTGTCCAAGCTGTCGCCGGACGAGGTGGAAGCGGTGCTCGCGCACGAGCTCGGTCATTTCAAGCACAAGCACATCATGAAGCGGCTGGTGTCGATGTTCGCCGTCAGCCTGGCTGCCTTTGCTGTGCTGGGCTGGCTGTCAGGCCAAACGTGGTTTTATGGCGCCTTCGGCGTGCAGCCGGGCATGGCGGCGCCCAATGACGCGCTGGCTCTGCTGCTGTTCATGCTGATCGTGCCGGTGTTCGGATTTTTCGTGTCGCCGCTGTTTGCAGGGTTGTCGCGTCGCCATGAATTCGAAGCCGATGCCTATGCCTGCGCCCACGCCGATGGACGCGAACTGGCGTCGGCGCTGCTCAAACTCTATGAAGACAACGCTTCGACACTGACGCCGGACCCGCTGTACGCGCGCTTTTACTATTCGCACCCGCCGGCCACCGAGCGTTTGGCTGCCATGCCATCGGTGGCCACGCAGGCATGAGCGGATACGGGTTTTGAGCAAATTCAGCTCCGGTGATGTCGTCAGCCGGACGGGGCTGGTCGTCTCAGGCTTCGGACGGCACTACATCGTCGAATCAGACGCGGGCGAGCGCCTGGTGTGCCACCCTCGCGGCAAGAAAAGCCTTTGCGTCGTCGGCGATCGGGTTCGCTGGCAGGCCACGGGTGACGAGGGCGTGATCGAGGCGATGGAGCCTCGACGCAATCTGCTGTTCCGGCAAGATGAATCGAAGACCAAGGCGTTCGCCGCCAACTTGGACCAAGTGCTGGTCATGGTGGCCAGTGAGCCGGTGTTCAGTGAGTCGCAGTTGGCCCGCGCCCTGATCGCTGCCGAGAGCGCTGGTATCGAGGTGAGCATCCTGCTCAACAAGACCGATCTGCCGCAGATCGTGGCCGCACGGGCGCGACTGCAGCCTTATCGGGACATGGGCTACCGCGTGCTGGAAGTCGCACTCAAGACGCAACCCGAAGCATCGCGTGCCGTGCTTGTACCGTTGATGGACCAGCGCGCCTCGCTCGTGCTGGGGCCCAGCGGCACCGGCAAGAGCACGCTCATCAACCTGCTGGCTCCAGATGCGCGCGCGCAGGTCGGTGAGGTGTCGCAGGCGTTGAATTCCGGCCGCCACACGACGACCTCGACGCAGTGGTACTGGCTGGACGCAGAACGCCGTACGGGGCTCATCGATTCACCCGGTTTCCAGGAGTTCGGGCTCAAGCAGATCGATGCGCAAAACCTGCCGGGGCTGATGCCAGATCTGCGCGATGCGGCCACGCAGTGCCGCTTCTACAACTGCACCCACCGCCAGGAACCCAACTGTGGCGTGCGTGAAGCGTTGGCGCGTGGCGAGATCAGCGAATCGCGGTACCGGATATACGGCGAAATTCGCCAGGAACTCGAAGGAACGCGCTGGTAGCGCGAACATCAAACCGGCCCCTTCCCGCCGCGCTGGGATCAACCGATCAAGTTGGCCAGCGTGAGCAAGGCCAGCAGCAGCATCCACAGCACCACAGAGCGCCAGACCAGCCCCACGATGCTTTGCAGGTGACCCGACACCGGCGGCACACCAGAGGTGGAACCGTCAGCTGCCAGATCATCAGCGCCGGCACCTCGCGTGAAGGTCTTGGAACGATCCGGCGTCACGCCCGGCGCGGCCCGCCCGCCCAGTTGGACACCCACAGCACCAGCGGCGGCGGCCAGGATGACCCCTTCGTTGGGGTGTCGCCAGAGTTCACCGTCTCGCCGCCAACTGTTGATCGCCTCCTCGAAATTCCCCACCACGGCAAAGCCAAAGGCGGTGAGGCGCGCGGGAAAGTGATCCATTCTTGAAAACAGCCTTTGCGAAAGCTTAAGCAGCCGTTCGTTGGTCGGCTCGTCCAAAGTCTCGCTTCTGTATCCCCAGTAACGGCTGGCGAATTCAGCCGTTCGGTAAAGGACGGCACCTGCCGGTCCCAACCCCAGCGCCGAGAGCACGACAAACCAGAAGAACACGCCGAACACATGGCGGTGAGCCGCGAGCAACGAGTGCTCGATCACGTGGCGCAGCAACTCCGTGCGTGGCAGTTCGCTCATGTCCAGGTGGCGCCACTCCGTGAGCAAATTGCGCGCGGTGAATTCATCGTCACGCTCAAGCGCATCTCGAATGTCGGTGAAGTAGTGACTGAACTGGCGAAACCCCAAAGTGAGGTACAGCACTGCCACGTTCCACACCAGGCCCAGCAGCAAGCTGTAATGCGCGACACCGGCATAAACAAGCCACACCAGCACGGCAGGCAACACGACAGTCGTCAACCAGACAACCCAGGCATGACGCTCTTGTCCAGCATCAAAGGTGTGCGCAGCCCAGCGCAACCATGCCGTCAAAGCGGCATGCACTGCGGTTCCGCGCTGCAGAGGCTTCAACTGCTCAAGTAGCAGCGCGAAGAGAACCGAAAACAGACTCATGTCGCCCGATGATACCGACCGACTTTGCTGGGTCAGGCAGACAGAAAGCGATAGAGATTTCGAAGCATTGCCGCGGTAGCTCCCCAGATGAAGTGGCTGGGCGCATCCTGCGACGGCCATGGCATCGAGAAGAACTCCCTGGCCTCGTCGCCAGCGCCCACAGCATGCCGCCGGTGGTGCGCGGGGCTCATCAGAAAGGCCAGCGGAACTTCGAAAACTTCCGAGACCTCGGATGGATCCAGGCGCAGCGTGAAGTCAGGCCGGACGATCCCGACCACCGGGGTCACGATGTAGCTGGTGACGGTGGTGTAAGTCGGCATGGACCCCAGCACCTGAACATCGTGCGCTGCCAGCCCGATCTCTTCCTCAGCCTCGCGCAGCGCTGTCTCGACCGGTGACAGATCGTGGGGTTCCGCACGCCCTCCGGGGAAGCTGATCTGTCCAGCGTGGTCGCTCAAGTGCTCGGCGCGCCGTGTCAGCAGCACGGTCACACCGGTATCACGTTCGAGCAGCGGCACCAATACCGAGGCGTGGGCCGGTGATCGCTGGCTCAGCGACCTCTCAACCCGTAGTTCAGGGGTCCAGGCCAGCGACTTCGCAAACCGCTCACGCAACGCGCCCGCCGAGAGCCGCTCAAGAGGCACTGCCGGCAGGTGATCGTCGACGGCGAGCACCGGCGATTGCAGCGGGTCGAAGGGATGAGCCATGGGATGAGTAATTGAAAAAGCCGCCTCGTGAGGCGGCTTTGGAAGTCAGGCAAAAACGCCGGACCCTCGAGATCAGCCCAGCTTTTCCTTGATGCGAGCCGACTTGCCCGAGCGCTCGCGCAGGTAGTACAGCTTGGCGCGGCGAACATCACCACGACGCTTGACTTCAATTGATGCGATCAGCGGGCTATAAAGCTGGAAAGTGCGTTCGACACCCTCGCCGCTGGAAATCTTGCGAGCGATGAAGCTCGAATTGAGGCCGCGATTGCGCTTGGCAATGACCACGCCCTCATAGGCCTGGACCCGCTTGCGCGTGCCTTCAACCACGTTGACGTTGACGATGACGGTGTCGCCGGGCGAAAAGTCGGGAATCGTCTTATTGAGACGGGTGATTTCCTCTTGCTCGAGGGTTTGAATCAGGTTCATGTCTTCTCCATGCGATCTTGCCCGCGTGTGTTGGCAATATTGGGAACCCGGATACAGGCACTACATGAGCAGGGCGCTGATGCCGGACGCGGCAGAGGATCGAAAAGCCTTCTAGTGTAACCGCAGAGTTTCCAGAAATAACTCGTCTTGTTGACTCAATCGCCCAGCACCTCGAGCCACAACAATCAGATCAGGGCGTCGCTGTGCCGTCAGCGCCAAGGACTGCTCCCGACGCCAGCGCGCGATGAGGGCGTGGTTTCCGGATAGCAGCACCGGCGGAGTTGGAACCGCGCCGTCCTCAGTCAACAAAAGTTCCGGCCGGCTGTAGTGCGGGCCTTCAAGCAGTCCGTCTGAAAAACTGTCCTGTTGATGGGACTGCGAATCACCAAGCACGCCATCTTGCAAGCGGGCCACGGCGTCCAGCAAGGCCAGCGCAGGCAGTTCACCTCCTGACAAAACAAAGTCACCGAGGCTCAGTTCGAGGTCGACGTGACGATCGAGAAATCGTTGATCGATTCCCTCGTATCGTCCGCATAGCAGAACGGCGCCCGAGCCATTGGCGAATTCGGAAACCACCTGCTGATCGATTTTTCGCCCCGTGGGCGTGAAATGAACCACCGGCCTGCCATCTGACGGTTCGTCCTCACGAATGGCGGCCAGCGCGCGCTCAAGCGGTTCGGCCAGCAAGACCATCCCGGGCCCGCCGCCGTAGGGCCGGTCGTCCACACGACGGTATTGCCCATCGGCGAAGTCACGCAACGGCCAAAGCCGAACATCCACCTGCGCAGACTCAAAGGCCCGACGCGTGATGCCGTGGATCAGATGCGGCGCGAAGAGTTCGGGGAAAAGGGTGATGACGTCAAACCGCATAGCGCCACCCAGGCCGATCAGTAATCGAGACCCCAGTCAACGCTGATGCGCCGCTGAGGCAGGCTTACCGAGTCAATGAATGCTGCAACGAAGGGAATGAGCCGCTCCTCAGCCGCTTCTGACGCTCCGACGGGTAACACTCGAATCACACTGTGCGGGCCGGTGTCGATCAGCCCCACCACGTCTCCGAGGTGCACGCCCTCGCGGTTGAACACGGCCAACCCAAGCAGATCGACCCAGTAAAACTCATCCGGGCCGGCTGTAGGGAAACTGCCCCGAGAGATGAACAGGCGCGCGCCTCGCAATCCCTCAGCACCGGCCCGATCGGACACGTCCTGTGCCTGAGCCACGACGCCGTCCCCATGGTTTTTAACCGCTACGATCTTGAGCAGCGCGGGCAAGTCGGCGGTCCTGATGCTCGCACCGGGGCCCGCCGACTCGGAGGGCTTCACAAACCACCGGCGCGAAGAAAACAGCGCCTGAGGATCCGAGGAAAACGGCTTGACCTTGAACCAGCCCTTGACGCCCCAAGCATCGGTGATGCAACCGACTTCAATGGCATCCTCTGGCCAGACCAGCGCGCCCTGGCCAGCGTCATCCATGGGCAGATTTAGACAGCCGAAGCTTTGGCCTGATCGATGAGGCGGGCCACCGTCGGAGACATCTGGGCGCCATTGCCTGTCCAGTATTCGACACGATCGAACGCCACACGCAAAGGCTGCTCGGCACCTGAGGCGACCGGGTTGTAAAAACCGACTCGCTCAATGAATCGGCCATCGCGACGAACGCGAGAGTCAGCCACGACGATGTTGAAAAAAGGGCGCTTTTTGGCGCCGCCACGAGCAAGTCGAATCACAACCACGATGTTTCCTTGAATGATGGGTTGCCCGCCGCATCCGGGAGACACTCCGGTCGAGCAGAACAGAAAAACGGACCGCCATGAGGCCGCCAAAAAATCCGTGCCGTAGATACGCCGTGCCTCACGCCCCAGCAAACGCCGATGGCAAGCGAGTGACAGCCGTCACGAGAACCCTCGATTGTAAACTGGCACTTCACCAATGCCTAACACCGTGACATCAACTCCAACCCAACCCCACCACACTTTGATTGCACCCTCCAATGTTCCGTCCAGCTTCCGAGGGCAGGTTTGATGGGCCCTCGGACATCACCCAAGTCCGCCTCAAAGTCGAAGGTCTGGGCCACTTGGATCGCCATCGTTGGTGGAAGTTTGGGCTGGCATCGTTTTTACCTGCACGGCTTTCGGGACGTCACGGGCTGGCTTTATCCGGCGCCGACTCTCATCGGGATTTATGGCGTGATGCGCATGCGCTCGCTGGGGCAGGATGATCAAATCGCCTGGCTACTGATTCCGCTATTGGGTTGCACGATTTCAACCGCAATGCTCATGGCGATCATTTACGGGCTGACATCCGATCAGAAATGGAATGCTCGCTTCAATCCGAACTCGCCAGAGCCGGACAGTGGTTTGGGTGCCGTTCTCGGTGTGATGCTGGCCCTCCTGGTTGGCTCCGGGGTACTGATGGCCACGATCGCATTTGCGGCTCAGCGCTACTTCGAGCACCAGGCTGACGCCGACGTCAGCAAACCTGCTCAATCACCTGCCCCGAAACCGCGGGCAGCAGCAATCGGATAGCGCCTCGACCGGGAATGACCAGATCCGGCGCCAGCGCTGCCAGAGGCAGCAGTACGAAGGCTCTTTCTTGCAAGCGCGGATGAGGAATCGTCAGATCAGCACTGTTCATGACCACCTGGCCGTGAAGCAGCAGATCAAGGTCCAAGGTGCGCGGTGAATTGCGGTAGGGGCGCTCGCGGCCATGCAGTTCCTCGATGCGGTGGAGTTCAGCCAGCACCGAGTGTGGAGATAGCGAGGAATCGAAGCATGCGACCGCGTTGAGAAAGTCAGGTCCGCTCGCATCGACAGGCCTGCTTTTGAACCACGGGGAGCAGCGGTGTCCATGGGTACCTGGCAGTCGCCGCAAATCGGCGTAAGCGGCGTCCAGTGTTGAGCGCACATCACCAAGGTTGGCGCCCAAGCCGACGTAGACAGTTACCTCAATCACGAGGGCATGTCACTGCCTTGGTCGGGCCCACCACCGTCAGCTGCGGGTTTGCGCCGCCGGCGGCGACGCTTCTTGACGGGATCGACAGGCGGGGCCAACGCTTCGCCGGGTGGTGGGTTGTGGCGACGTGCAACATCCTGCTCGCGCGCCACATCCATGAGGCGCCGCCGCTCATCTTCGTCGGCCAGAGAAAAATCTTCCCACCAACGAGCCAAGTCCGCCGCCACTTCGCCCGCATCGGCACGCAGGCGCAGGAAGTCAAAACCGGCGCGAAACCGTGACTGCTCCACCAGCGTGAACGGTGCATTGCCCACCCGTCGCTCAAAGCGAGGCTGCATCAGCCAGATCTCGCGCATGTCGCCGGCCAGTTTTCCGCGACCGGAAATATCGCCGATGCGCGCATCAAATACCGCTTCCACCGCCTGTTGCAGCGCGGCGAATGCAGGCTCACCTGAGCCCTTGAGCTGCTCCCACCGCGACTGCACCTCGGACCACAGCATGCAAGCGAGCATGAAGCTCGGCGCCACCGGCTTGCCTTCGGACACGCGCCTGTCGGTGTCGGCAAGAGCGAGTCGCACGAACTCACGATGCGCCATGCTGTCTCGGGATTCATCCCACAACGTGTCAAGAACAGGGAACGTGCCACGGTGCAGCCCCTGCTTGCGCAACTCATCCAGACTCGCCAGCGAGTGTCCCGTCTGCAACAGCTTGATCATTTCGTCGAAAAGACGAGACTGCGGCACGTTTTCAAGCAATGTCGACATCGCCTGAATGGGCGCACGCGTCTTGGCTTCGATCTCGAAGCCCAGCTTCGCAGCGAAGCGAACCGCGCGCACGATGCGCACGGGGTCCTCGCGGTAACGGGTCTCCGGATCGCCAATCATGCGCAGCAACTTCTTTTTGGCGTCCTTGATGCCACTGTGATAGTCAACCACGATCTCACGAACCGGGTCGTAGTACATCGCGTTGACCGTGAAGTCGCGCCTTGCAGCGTCTTCGATTTGCGGCCCCCACACGTTGTCACGCAACACCCTTCCCTCGGCATCGACCACATGACTCTTGCCAGCCATCTCGCCTTTGGAGGTCTTTTCGTTTCCCGCCACCTGATCGGCAGCAGACGCGTCCATCAGAGCCCGGAAGGTCGAAACCTCGATGACTTCGCTCAGCCCGAGCTCTTGACGACCACGACCGAAAACCACGTGCACGATGCGGAACCGACGGCCAATGATGAACGCACGCCTGAACAGCGACTTGACCTGCTCCGGTGTGGCGTCGGTGGCCACATCGAAGTCCTTTGGACGCAACCCGAGAAGCAGGTCTCGAACCGCCCCACCCACGATGTAGGCCTCGTGCCCGGCATCGACCAATGTCTGCACCACCTTGAGGGCACGGTGATCGACCAGCGCGGCGTCGATCTGGTGATCCGCCTTGGCCACCTCGACGCGTTTGCCGTGAGAAGCCTTCGCCACCATCATCTTGGCTGGCTTGCCCATGAGCTTGTCGAGAAACTTCTTGATCATGTGAACAGGTTCAGAGTGCGCCACCCCCGCTGGACGGCGAGCGCTGACAGCGCGGGGGATGGGTTGGTGGCCACAGGATCGGTGGCTTTTTCGAGCAGGGGCAGGTCATTGACCGAATCGCTGTAGACCGTGACCCGCCCGAAGTCACCCCACGACGCACCTTGCGCAGCCAGCCATTCGCCAACCCGCAGGACTTTGCCCTCGCGGTAACTGGGGGTGCCCTGGATACGCCCGGTGATGCTACCGCGCGCATCGCGCTCGAGTCTCGTGGCGATCAAATGCTCAATGCCGAAGGCCTGTGCAATCGGCGCGGTCACGAACTCGTTGGTGGCAGTGACCAGCGCCACGCGGTCGCCATCAGCCTGATGCCGGCGCACCAGGTTGAGGGCAGTGTCGCGAAGATGATGAGCAATCACGCGCTCCATGAACAAGCGATGGGCCACGCCGAGCTCCTCCCAACTGCGCTGGCGCAGCGGACGAGTCGCGAACTCGATGTAGCCGTGAACATCAAGCTCACCCGCCTTGTACTGGGCAAAGAATCGGTCGTTGCCGAGCCGGAAACTGGGTTCGTCGACCCACCCCAGAGAAATCACGAACTCGCCCCATGCATGGTCCGAGTCGATCGGCAGCAAGGTGTCGTCAAGATCAAAAAGGCACAGGTTCACCGTGATCCCCCGATGTCGCTGGTGTCATGCGTTTCATTCAGCATCTGCCTCAGCAAGGGCACCGTCAGTGCCCGCTTGTGAATCAGCGCAAATTCGTCGAGCCGATCGAGTTGGTCCATGAGGTGCTTCAGGTCACGCGCATAGCGATGCAGCAGGTGGTCCATCACCTCGTCTGACAAGAACAAACCTCGACGGTCGGCCTCACACCGCAGAGCGCCCCGAGAGTGCGCTTCAGACAACGGTTGAATCGCGAGGACATGCCCCCAACCGAGCCGCGACCGCAAATCATCTCGAAGCTGTAGATCGACAGGCGGCACGCGCCCCGCGGCGACCACCGGCACGGCGTGCGTTGTGGCCTCGACAAAAAGAGCGAATGCCCCCAGTTGCTGCTCTGCGGTGAACTCGTCGCACCCGTCAAGCACCAGCAAGGTCCACGCCTCATCGAACTCCCAAGGCGTGGCTTGCGTGGGGCCAAACCACCCGATGGTCTCGCCCTGACCCTGCCGCTCGAGGGCCACTGCTTTGAGCAAATGCGTCTTGCCACAGCCCTGTGGACCCCACAGGTACACGGGCGCCGAACCGGGCCCGATGCCTCGAAGCTGCTGCAGTGCCATCGCGTTGTCACCCGGCAAAAAGGAGCCGAAGCTTTGCACAGCGTCAGTGGCCAAGGGCAGGGGTATCTGTTTCATGGAGTCACGAAAGCGCCGAACGCAAGACACCTTGCGCGGACTTCAACGTGCGCTTCAATGCAGGCGCGGCGGCAAATCGCGACGCAAATGGGCAAGTTGCTCGACAAGAAAAAACCGGTCTTCCGCATCAGGCCGGTGCTTCAGGTACGCCTCGAGGTCAGCAATGGCCTGCTCGGGGCGTCCCAGTTCCACGCAGGCCAAGGCGCGGTCGCGTCGCTCCTCAATCGCTTGAGGCAAAAGCACCACGAGTCGGTCCAGCACCGGCAACAACCGGGACAAGTCCTCGACGGCGCGATGGATCTCCTTCAGATTTCGAAGCATCCGTGCGAGCGTCTCTCTGGCAGAGGCCGGCCGCAGAAAATGCGACAACGGCGCATCGGCATCGGCCAACAACGCCTGGCTTTGCCGGTACGGCGTCAACCTGCTTTCGAGGTCATCGCCAGACAGGGACTGGCCCGTGAACGGGTCGATCACCACATCGCCGATCTGCGCACCCTGAGCCAGGGTGACCTTGACCAGAAAGTGCCCCGGGAAGGAAATACCCGACGCGTCCAGGCCGATCTGCGTGGCCAGTTCGACGAAGATTGTCGCCAGAGTGATTGGGATACCACGCCGCCTGAGCAGGACCTCGTGTATGAAGCTGTTGCAAGGGTCGTAGTAGTTGTTGACGTTGCCGCCGAACCCCAGTTCGTGGAAAAAATACTGGTTGAGCAAACGCACCTTCTGAATGGGGGCCGCGTCTGACGGAATACGCCGTTTGAGCCTGTCGGCCAACGCATCGATGTCCGACAGCACCGACTGAGTGTCGAGGCTGGGATACTCATCCTGCGCTATGGCCACAGCAGCCTCGAGCACCGAAAAACTGGCGTCGTCGGCCACCAAGGAGGTGAAATATTCGAGCGCGGTAGGCGTGTCGAAATGCAGGGATCCGGGCATTTTTAAAGTGTAAGGGCCCCGACGGATCGAGCAGGGTTGGTCAGACTCGACGGGCAAAATCGCCGAGGCGGATCCCCGTCAATCGCAAGGCCACGAAGTACAAGGTGGCCGAGCCGGTGAGGCAGCCAACCAGCAACGCCACACGCAAAAGGCGCTGCGAACCCAAAGCGATCCAGTCGACACCTGACGCAGCAGCGGCCAGTGCGACCGCCAGAGCCACATTCGCGCCCAACACACGCAGCGCAAAACTTCTCCATCCGGCGGCTGGCACATAAGTGCCACGCCGACGCAACCCGATGAACAACCAGCCCGCGTTGATCAGCGCAGCCAGACCGATTGACAGCGCCAGGCCGGCATGCCCGAGCACAGGCACCAGCGCCAGATTCATGAGTTGGGTGAACACCAGAACGACCACCGCGATGCGAACTGGAGTGCGGATGTCCTGTTGCGCATAGAACCCGGGCGCCAGCACTTTGACAGCGATCAGCCCAAGTAACCCCACGCCATACCCTCGCAACGCCCAAACGGTTTGCTCCACGTCGTGCGGCGTGAAGCGCCCGTAGTGATAGAGCACCGAAACCAATGCTGTTGGGAAAAGCAGCAAGGCGACTGCGCAAGGCAGCGCCAACAACAGCACCAACCTCAAGCCCCAGTCGAGCAAGCTGGAATACGTGGCGCCGTCCCCGGTGCCCTGAGCCGCCGACAACTGCGGCAACAGCACCACGCCCAGCGCTACGCCGAGCAGGGCGGTCGGGAACTCCATCAGCCGGTCGGCATAGGTCAACCACGAAACCGCTCCCGTTCCGACGTGAGAAGCGATCTGTGTGTTGATCAGCAGCGACACCTGGGCAACTGACACGCCGATGATTGCCGGAGCCATCTGGCGCAAAACCCTGCGCACGCCGGGATGTCGCCATGCTGCCCCGACAGCACGCCAGGTGATGCCAATCTTCGGAAGTTTGGCCAGCGCAACCAAGGCGGCACATTGCACGGTCAGTTGAAGCACACCTCCGAGAAGCACGCCGGCTGCCAATGAAAAAATCGGCTCAATGCCCCGCGTCTTGAGCCACGGTGCAAGCCACCATGCCGCGCCCATCACGCACAGGTTCAGCAACACCGGTGTGACGGCCGGAATGGCGAAACGCTTCCAAGTGTTGAGCACCCCGGCCGCCAGCGCCACCAGTGACATGAACCCGATGTACGGGAACATCACCCGGGTCATCACCACCGCGGAGTCAAACGCCCGCAGCCCGGAGGCCATCATCCACACCAGCACGGGCGCTGCGACGATGCCTGCCAGTGTGGTCAGCACCAAAGCCCAAAAGAGCACGGTGGCCACCGCATCGATCAGCTCGCGTGTGGGTCCATCACCCTCGGCGGCGCGGCTCGAAGCCAGAATGGGCACGAACGCCTGTGAGAACGCACCTTCTGCGAAAAGCCGTCGCAGGAGATTCGGGATGCGAAAGGCGACGTTGAAGGCGTCCGTCTCAGCACTGACCCCGAAGCTCGAAGCCACGATCAGTTCGCGCCCAAGACCGGTCACCCGCGAGACCAAGGTCAATAACGAAACAGTGGAGGCGGCACGCAGCAGATTCATGGGCAAAGTGCCGAGACTTGGGAACCCGACGGTAGCGCCGATTCGGCCTGAGCCCGCAGTTGTCTACGCATCGGCGACAACGGCTCCAGACACGGCCGGCAAGATGCTACACTCGCGGGCTGCGTTCCAACTGAACAAATTACAGCATGGCCACCTCCTCAAAAGCGAAAAAGAAAACCGTCCGCATTGCCTCCGGGTTGAAGCGCGTTCGTCAGGACGTCAAGCTCAACGCCGCGAACACCGCCCTGCGGTCGAAGTTCCGCACGGTGATCAAGAATGTTCAAAAGGCCGTTCTGGCCGGCGACAAGGCGAAAGCGGCCGATTTGTTCAAGACTGCCGAGCAGGTTATTGACTCGGTTGCCGACAAGGGTCTGTTCCACAAGAACAAAGCAGCCCGTCACAAGAGCCGCTTGTCGGCCAAGGTCAAGGCGCTGGCGGCACCTGCAGCCTGATCACCCCTCGCCGGTTCGTCCCGAAGGCCCGCATCTGCGGGCCTTTTTCATGGCCGCAGATTCCGTCGCCGCGTTCAGGAGTCAGGCGAGTTCGGGAGCAAGCAGGCCTGGGCGACCTGCAATTCGTTGTCCCGCGCAAAGTTCATGACAAAGTCCCAAGCCATGGGCGCCGACTCACGCAACCGCTCATCGACGATCACGCACTTCACGCCGTTGATCACCCGGGGAACGCAGTACGGCGAATAGCCGATGAAAGCACCGATCCCGCCAGCGGTGCCTTCCGGACGAAAGCACGACATCGCGCCGGCCAGGCGCTCGGCCCAATCGCTGGGGCGAAACGTCTGGCCGCTCAGCGTGACGCCTTGAATGAACACTTCGTGTTTTGCTGCTGGATCCATGCTTCGGGTTAGAGGATGAGCGGGCGCGACTCTAATGCGTTACGCAGACCTGCATTCGCGTCATCGCCGGTGATTGTGCCGCCTGCCTCACTTCCCACGTGATTCAAGCGCGCCATCTCGCAACTCATGCGATCAGGGGCCGGACTTAGAATTTCCCGTCCCTCTCCGATGCCGTGCGACACCGCGCGCGTCCTGCTCTCCGCTTGACAAGACCCCCGCATGAACGCCCCTGAAAAGCCTGCTGTCGACCCCGAACCCCATGTGATGCACACCTACGGTCGGCTGCCCATGGCGATGTCGCACGGTGAAGGTTGCTGGGTTTGGGACACCGATGGCAACAAATATCTTGACGGACTCGGTGGCATCGCGGTCAACACGCTGGGACATGCCCACCCCAAGCTCGTGCCGGCGCTGCAAGAGCAGATCGGTCGCTTGATCCACACCTCGAATTACTACGGCGCGCCGCTGCAGGAAGAGCTCGCCGCGAAGCTGTGCGAACTGTCGGGACTGACGCGGGTTTTCTTCTGCAACAGCGGCCTTGAAGCCAACGAGGCGGCATTGAAGATCGCCCGCAAGTTCGGGCACGACAAGGGCATCGAGCGCCCGGAAGTCATCGTCTACGAAAAAGCGTTTCACGGTCGCTCGATTGCCACTCTGTCGGCCACCGGCAACCCGAAGGTCCAGGCGGGCTTTGGGCCACTGGTCGAAGGTTTTGTGCGGGTGCAGCTCAACGATGTGGCTGCCATCGAAAACGCGGCCGTCGCGCACCCCAACGTGGTGGCGGTTTTCCTGGAGGTGATCCAGGGCGAAGGCGGCATCAACCCGGCCACCAACGATTACCTGCGCGATCTGCGCCGGCTGTGCGACGAGCACGACTGGCTGCTCATGCTCGACGAGGTTCAGTGCGGCACAGGACGCACAGGCAAGTGGTTCGCACACCAGTGGGCAGGCATCGTGCCGGACGTGGTGCCGCTGGCCAAGGGGCTGGGCTCGGGTGTGCCGATCGGCGCGGTGGTGTGTGGCCCCCGCGCGGCCGAAGTGCTGCAACCTGGCAATCACGGCACCACCTTCGGCGGCAACGCGCTGGCCATGCGTGCAGGCATCGAAACCCTGCGCATCATGGAAGAGGATCACTTGCTTGAGAACGCGGCCACCGTCGGGGCAGCCTTGCGTGCGAGCCTGACCCGTGAACTCACCGGCCTCGCAGGTGTGGTCGAGATCCGCGGCCAAGGCCTGATGCTGGGCATCGAGCTGGATCGGCCGTGCGGTGATCTGCTGCTGCGCGCCGCCCGTGGGGGCCTGCTGATCAGCGTGACGGCCGATCGTGTCGTGCGGCTGGTGCCGCCGCTCATCCTGAACTTGGCCGAAGCCGAGCAGATCGCCACGATCCTCGGCGGGCTGATCAAAGATTTTTTGGAAAACCCGGAACAGCCGTGAACACGCCCGCCATCAAACACGGTCAGGTGCCGATGCGGCACTACCTGCAATTCAAGGATCTGAGCGACGAGGAGTACGGCTACTTGCTTGGCCGCGCGGCGATCATCAAGAAGCGCTTCAAGAACTACGAGAAATACACACCGCTGTTCGACCGCACCTTGGCGATGATTTTCGAAAAGGCCAGCACCCGCACCCGTGTCAGCTTCGAGGCCGGCATGTACCAGATGGGTGGCTCGGTCGTGAACCTCACCTCGGGCGACAGCCAGCTCGGGCGCGCCGAGCCGATCGAAGACAGTGCACGCGTGATCAGCCGCATGGTCGACGTGGTCATGATCCGCACCTTCGAGCACACCAAGATCGAGGCGTTCGCAGCGCACTCGCGGGTACCGGTGATCAACGGTCTGACCAACGAGTACCACCCGTGCCAGATCCTGGCTGATGTGTTCACCTACATCGAACACCGCGGCAGCATCCAAGGCAAGGTCGTGGCCTGGGTCGGCGACGGCAACAACATGGCCAACACCTGGCTGCAAGCGGCCGACGTGCTGGGCTTCACGCTGCACGTGAGCACTCCCAGCGGCTACGAGATCGACGCCAAGGTTGCCGGCGTGAGCAACCAGGCCTGCGTCAAGGTGTTCGACAACCCCATGGATGCCTGCCGCGGCGCCCATCTGGTCACCACCGATGTGTGGACCAGCATGGGCTACGAAGCCGAACACGAGGCGCGTCAGAAGGCCTTTGCCGACTGGCGCGTTGACCGCGAGATGCTCGCCGTGGCCCAGCCCGACGTGCTGTTCATGCACTGCCTGCCTGCGCACCGCGGCGAGGAGGTGGATGCCGATGTGATCGACGGCCCGCACAGCGTCGTGTGGGACGAAGCCGAAAACCGCATGCACGTCCAAAAGGCGCTGATGGAATACCTGCTGCTCGGCCGCATCGGCTGAGGCGCGACCGCAGGTGCCATGAAGCTCGCCGTCATCACCGACGTACACGCCAACCGTGAGGCGTTCGAGGCGGTGCTGGAGCACGCCTCGTCTCAGCGAGTCGACTGCCACGCGCTGCTCGGCGACTTCGTGGGATATGGCGCCGACCCCAGTTGGGTGGTCGATCGAATTCGGACGCTGGTCGACGAAGGCGCCATCGCGGTTCAGGGCAACCATGACGAGGCCGTGGTCTCAGGCCCGCGCGATTCGATGGTTCCGCAGGCACGCGAGGTGGCCTCCTGGACTCGCAAGCAGCTTTCAGGCAGCCAGATCGACTTTCTCGGGGCACTGCCACTGAGCGTCACTCAGGACGAGCAGTTGTTCGTCCACGCCAACAACGTGGCACCCGATCAGTGGGGCTACGTGTTGAACCGGCTCGATGCGGCCGCCTGCCTGGAAGCCGCCACCGCGCGTCACATTTTTTGCGGCCATGTGCATGCACAAAAGGTGTACCACCTGACCACGGGGGGAGCCAGCGGTGCCGCAGAGTTCAAGCTGGGCAACACCTTTTTGCTGCCACAGTCATCACGCTGGCTGGTCATCGCGGGCTCAGCGGGACAGCCGCGTGACGGCAACACCAACGCCTGCTACGCCACGTTTGACACCGAGACGGCCGCCCTGACCTTCTGGCGCGTTCCGTACAACAACAGCCAGGCAGCAGCCAAGATCGTGGCCGCCGGCCTGCCCAGCGCGCTGGCTGAGAGGTTGCTGCGCGGCGAATAGGCACGATGCGCAGATTCGATGTCACCTCAGGATCCAGCCCCGACATGAAAACACCTTCGCGCAACTCCGCGCAGTCAATGCGCGACCTCACCCTGACCATCGGTCCGTTCGTTGTGCTGGCCGTCGCACTGCTGCTCGCGGCCTACTGCGTGCTGGACCCGACGCCACCGAAGAAGGTGGTGCTGGCCACCGGTGTCGACAAAGGCGCTTATGCGGCTTTTGGAAAACGCTACGCCGCGTTGCTCAAGGAGCACGGCATCGAGGTCGAACTGCGCGCCACGCAGGGCACGGCCGAAAACCTTGCGCTGCTGCGCGACGACCATTCGGGCGTTGATCTCGCGTTCGTGCAGGGCGGCTTCGACGACCGGCCCGCAGCCGCCGAAGACGAAGACGCAGCGCCCTCGCTGGTCTCGCTGGGCAGCCTGTTCTACGAACCCATCTGGCTGTTCTACCGGGAAGATTCAGCCCGGCGATTGCTGGGGGCCGACACGCTGTCGTCGCTGCCGCAGTTGGCCGGCTGGCGTTTCAACATCGGCGCGCCCGGCAGCGGCATCCAGCGCCTGGTGGAAGGGATGCTGGAGGCGAACCGCCTGGCCGAGCCTCAGCTCACGCTGCTCAAGTTGCCTGCAGCCCCCGCGGTCGCGGCTTTGCTGGCCGGCGAGTCCGATGCGCTTGCACTGGCGTCGGCGCCCGAATCCCAAACGGTGCAAACGCTTCTAAACACACCGGGCATCCGGCTGTTCGACTTTGCGCAGGCCGAGGCCTATTCGCGCCGCTTTGCGTTCATGCGCCCGCTGGTGCTGCCGCGCGGTGTGGTCGATCTGGCCGGCGATGTGCCCGCGCAAGACGTCCATCTGGTGGCGCCGGCAGCCACGCTGGTCGCGCGTGCCAACACCCATCCGGCGCTGATCCAGCTGTTCGTGCAGGCCGCGCAAAAGATCCACGGCGGCGCCGGCTGGTTCCAGCGCAAGGGAGACTTCCCGAGCCCGCTCAACACCGAGCGACCGCTGGCCAAGGAGGCGCAGCGCTTCTATCAAAACGGCGTACCCGTGCTGCAGCGGCACCTGCCGTTCGGCGTGGCCAACCTGATCGACCGGATGTGGCCGGTGGTCGTGTCGATCCTTGCGATGCTGCTGCCGTTCACGCGGGTGTTGCCACCGGTCTATCAACTGCGCGTGCGCCGCCGCGTGTTCCGCTGGTACGAGCAGTTGCGCGACATCGAATCGCGCAGCAGCACCGAATCCCGGCAGACGTTGCTCGATCAGCTCGACGACCTGGAATCGAGGGTGACGCGCGTGTCCGTGCCGCTGTCCTACACCGACGAGTTGTACGCCCTGCGCA
Source organism: Burkholderiales bacterium (assembly GCA_947372225.1). Classification (GTDB taxonomy): domain Bacteria; phylum Pseudomonadota; class Gammaproteobacteria; order Burkholderiales; family Burkholderiaceae_C; genus PBB1. The sequence continues at coordinate 42,039 of CANBSV010000002.1, forward strand.
GCCACATCGCCCTGGTGCGCACGCGCCTGAGCGAATCCGCCGGCACGGCGCTCACACCACCACCGGCTCGATCTCCAACCTGATGCCAAAGCGCCCGTAGACGCTTTCCTGAATGGCGCGCGCCAGCGTCATCACCTCGGAGCCGATGGCATCGCCGCGGTTGACCAGCACCAGCGCCTGCTTTTCGTAGACGCCCGCCTGACCCACGGTTTTGCCCTTCCAGCCGCAGGCATCGATCATCCAGCCGGCGGCCAGCTTCACGCTGCCATCGGGCATCGGGTAGTGAACGATTTCGGGGTCGCGGCCGATGATGTCGCGGCACTGTTCCGGCGTGACCACCGGATTCTTGAAGAAGCTGCCGGCGTTGCCGATGAGCGCCGGATCGGGCAGCTTGGCGCGACGGATGTCGATCACCCAGCCGGCCACCTGCTGCGCCGTGGGTTGCGCAGCGGGGTCGGTCGATCGCAGCTCGGCGAGCTTGCGTTCGAGCTCCAGATAGCCCAGCACCGGCTGCCACGGACGCGGCAGCCGAAAGCGCACCCGGGTGATCACCACCAGCCCGGCCAACGACTGCTTGAACACGCTGTCACGGTAGCCGAAGGCGCAGCGCTCGCGTCCGAGCGTCACCGTCAGTCCGGTGCGCAGATCGACCGCATCGAGCGACTCGAAGCGGTCTTGCAGCTCGATGCCATAAGCGCCGATGTTTTGCACCGGCGAGGCGCCCACGGTGCCCGGGATCAGCGCCAGGTTCTCCAGGCCGGGGTAGCCCTGCGCCAGCGACCACATCACCAGGCCGTGCCAGGATTCGCCGGCACCGGCTTCGACGATCCAGGCATCGTCGCGCTGCTCGATCAGCCGAAGCCCCGGCACCTCGACCTTGAGCACCACGTGCGGCATGTCGTGCGTGAGGATGATGTTGCTGCCACCGCCCAGCACGAACTTGGGCGCGCGGCCCAGCGTGGGATGATCGACCACGCGCCGCACATCGGCGTCGCTGGCAATGCGCACCAGCGTGTGCGCCACGGCCGGCAAGCCGAAGCTGTTGTAAGGGCGAAGGCTCACGCCCGACTCGATGTGCATGGCAGAATTTTCGTTGATTGCCGCCCTCACCGGCCCCTCTTTCAAGGCCCCCGACCATGCCCAGTTTTGACACCGTTCTCGAACCCGATCTCGTTGAAGTGCGCAACGCCATCGACCAGGCCTCCAAGGAAATTGGCACCCGCTTCGATTTCAAGGGCTCGTCGTCAAAGGTCGAGTTGAAGGACAAGGAGCTCACCGTGTGGGCTGACAGCAATTTCCAGATCGATCAGGTGATGGACATCGTGCTGGCCAAGCTGACCAAGCGCAACGTGGATGTGCGCTACCTGGATCGCAGCGCCAAGGTCGAAAAGATCGGCGGCGACAAGGTCAAGCAGCTCATCGTCATCAAGACCGGCATCGACAGCGAGACCGCCAAGAAGCTGCAAACGCTGGTCAAGCAAAGCAAGCTCAAGGTGCAAGCGGCCATCCAGGGCGACACGGTGCGCGTCACCGGCGCCAAGCGCGATGACCTGCAAGCGGCCATGGCCATGATCCGCAAGGACCTGGCCGACGCGCCGCTGTCGTTCAACAACTTCCGCGATTGAGCCCGATGAAGCGCTTGCTGGCGGCACTGTTCGTCTTGGCCTGCGGCACCGCCTGCGCTCAAAGCGTATCGTTCAGCGGCCACATGGGTGACAAGGCGCTGTTGGTGATCGACGGCGCACCGCGCACGCTGGCCGTGGGCGCCAGCCAGTCTGGCGTGCGACTGGTCAGCGTGACGGCCAGCGCAGCAGTGATCGAAGTCGGCGGCAAGCAGCAAACGCTGGGGCTGGGCGGCTCGCCAGTCAGCCTGGCCGGATCCAACAGCGCCGGCGGCGGCACGCAGATCGTCTTGTCGGCGGGCGACGGCGGCCACTTCGTCACCTCCGGCAGCATCAACGGCAAGGCAGTTCAGTTCATGGTCGACACCGGTGCGACCACCATCGCGCTGAGTGCGGCCGAAGCCGACCGAATCGGGCTGAAATACAAGGACGGCGAGCACCTCACCGGCAGCACCGCCAACGGCACGGTCACCGGCTACCGTACCTCGCTGGGTGTCGTGCGCGTGGGCGACGTGCAGGTCTACAACGTCGATGCTGCGGTGCTGCCCATGCCGATGCCGCATGTGCTGCTGGGCAACAGCTTCCTGAACCGCTTCCAGATGAAGCGCGACAACGAGCGCATGACCCTGGACAAGAAGCCTTGAAGCTGGCGCAGGTGCTGTTCTCCCAGGGCTTCGGTTCACGTCGCGAGTGCGAGGGCCTGATCCTCGGCGGCTTCGTCAGCATCGCCGGCCGCCTGGCCGATGACCCGTTTGAGGAGTTCGATCCCGAGGGCCTGGCGTTCAACGTGCGCGGCGAGTCGTGGCCATTTCGCACTCAAGCACTGATCGTGCTGAACAAGCCGGCCGGTCACGAATGCTCGCAAAAGCCCAAACATCACCCGAGCGTGTACAGCCTGTTGCCCGCGCCGCTGCGCCGGCGTGATGTGCAGGCCGTGGGCCGCCTCGACGAAGACACCACCGGCTTGCTGCTGCTCACCGACGACGGCAAGCTGATCCACCGCTGGACCTCGCCCAAGCACCACGTGCCCAAGGTCTACGAGATCGGCTGCAAGCACCCGGTCAGCGACGATCAGGTGCAGCAGTTGCTGCGTGGCGTGACGCTGGTCGACGACCCGGTTGCGGTGCGCGCGGCCGCGGCTGAAGCAACCGGCGCGTTCAACGGCCCGCAAGCTGCGGGGCTTGGCGAGTTGCACGGCTTGCGCATGACGCTCACCGAAGGCAAGTACCACCAGGTCAAGCGCATGGTGGCCGCGGTGGGCAACCGGGTCGAGGCGCTCCACCGAAGCCGCTACGGCGCGCTCGCGCTGCCGGCCGATCTGGCACCGGGACGGTGGCGCTGGATCACCCCGGCCGCCGTCGTCTGACGCCATGCGCGGCGGCGCTCTCGCCGGCTGCAGCCCATCCGCCGCCACCTCGTTCACCGCGCACCCATGCTGATCGCGACCAGACTGGCTGAGCTCAAGCGATGGCTGTGGCTGACCAACCGGCGCCGCCTGCAGCGGCGCAAGCAGGCCGCCCGGATGCCCTACGACGTCTGGTGTGCGCGCCACGACACGCTCGACGACGCGACCCTTGCCGCGCTGGATGCCCGACTGGCGAACCTGGCCGCCAAGCCACCCATCACTGTGCGTGTGGCGCTCGATGGCGCCAGCGAGCAGGCACTGGCGGCGACCTTCGCGAGCCTGCTGGCGCAGCGCTACCCCGCGTGGCGGCTGGAACTCACCGGCCAGGCCGACGGGGCGGCCACGGCCTGGGTCCAGGCCACCGCGGCCACCGATGCGCGCGTGTCCGTCGGCGCGTCGGCTTGCGTCGAGGGAGCTGCGACCTGGCTGGTGCCGGCCACCGCCGGTGACGTCTGGCGAGCGCACGCCTTGTTGCTGCTGGCCGAAGCAGCGGTGCGCTCGCCCGCAGCGCAACTCGTGTACGCCGACCACGACCGCATCGATGCCCACGGCCGACGCTGCGACCCGGCATTCCTGTGCGACTGGAACCCCGAGCTGCTGCTGGCGGGCGACTGTGTCGGCCCGGCCGCGATGTGGCGCGCCGCTCGGCTCAAACCCGTGCTGGCGGCCGGGGTGCGCGGGGCACACGATCTGGTACTGCGGGCCAGCTGCGGCCTCAAAGCCGAGGAGGTGGTGCACGTGCCGAATGTGCTGGTGCACCGTTCCTCTGAGGCGACCGATGCCGACGCCATCGCCGTCGCAGCCCATCTCGATCGCCTGGGCCGGCGTGGCAGCGCGGAGCTCACGCCTGCCGGCGTGCGGGTGCGCTTCGCACTGCCCGATCCGGCGCCGCGGGTGAGCATCGTCATCCCCACGCGCAACCAGCTCGAGCTGCTGCGCCGATGCATCGACAGCGTCCACTCGCTCACCGATTACCCCGACTTCGAAATCGTCGTGGTCGACAACGGCTCCGATGAGCCGGCCTGCCTGCGCTATCTGCAAGACCTCTGCGCGACACCGGGCGTGCGCGTGCTGCGCGACGAGCGGCCCTTCAACTACGCCGAACTCAACAACGCTGCGGTGGCGCAGTGCAGCGGCGATTTCATCGCGCTGCTCAACAACGACATCGAGGTCACCGAAGGCGGCTGGCTGCGCGAGATGGTCAGCCTGACTGCGTTGCCAGCCACCGGTGCCGTGGGCGCGCGGCTGCTCTATGGCGACCGCAGCGTGCAGCACGCCGGGGTGTTCCTCGGCCTGGGCGGCGGCGCAGGTCACGGCCACAAGGGGCTGGGCGAGTTCGACGGCGGGTACCTCGGCCGCGCGCTGCAACTGCAAGCCCTGAGCGCGGTGACCGCCGCTTGCCTCGTCGTGCGGCGCACTCATTACGACGCCGTGGGCGGGCTCGACGCGGCGGCCTTCGCCGTGGCCTTCAACGATGTCGACTTCTGCCTGCGATTGAGCGCTCGGGGGCTGCGCAACCTGTACACGCCGCACGCCGTGCTGCTGCACCACGAATCGGTCACTCGCGGGCGTGACAGCAACGCCGCACGTCGGGAGCGCTTCGAGTCGGAGCGCGCGACATTCATCGCCCGTTGGGGCCACCTGATGGACCGCGACCCGGCCTACAACCCCAACCTCACGCTGCGTTCGGAAGATTTCGGTTTGGCCGACCCGCCACGGGTGTCCTTGCTGCGTCCTTGGCAGCCCGATGAGCAGCCATGACCGGCCGGTGTGCATCTGCATGAGGCCGGCGTCGAATCGCACCGATCGCTCGCCGGGATAATCAAGCCATGCGCGTCCTTCGCGGTTTTCACCATCTCGGCCAGCGTGCCGGCAGCCTGTCCGGATGCGCCCTCACCATCGGCAACTTCGACGGCGTGCACCGCGGCCATCAGGCGATGCTCGCTCTGCTGCGCAACGAGGCTCAGCACCGCAGCCTGCCCAGTTGCGTGCTGACCTTTGAGCCGCACCCGCGCGACCACTTCGCCGCGCGTGCGGGGCAGCCGGATCTGGCACCGGCGCGTATCTCGACGCTGCGCGACAAGCTCGGTGAGCTCGCACGCTGCGGCATCGATCAGGCCATCGTCGTGCCATTCAACGACCGGTTTGCCTCGCTCACGCCGCAAGGCTTCATCGATGACGTGCTGGTGGCGGGTCTGCGTGCGCGCTACGTGCTGGTGGGCGACGATTTCTGTTTCGGCGCCAAGCGTGCGGGCGACTACGCGATGCTCGACGCAGCGGGGCAGGCCCAGCCGCCAGGCCATCGCTTCGACGTGGCGCGCATGCTGAGCTACGAGGTGCGCGGGCTGCGCGTATCGAGTTCGGCGGTGCGCGAAGCGCTGGCCGTCGGCGACATGACGCAGGTCGCGGCGCTGCTGGGTCGGCCCTACAGCATCAGCGGCCACGTGGTGCATGGGCGCAAGTTGGGCCGCGAACTCGGCTTTCGCACGCTCAACCTGCGCTTTACGCACGCGCGCGCCGCCGCCATGGGCATCTTCGTCGTTCGGGTTCACGGCCTCAACGGCGCGACGCCGCTCACCGGCGTGGCCAGCCTGGGCGTGCGGCCCACGGTTGAGGACGCGGGGCGGGTGCTGCTCGAGACCCACTGCTTCGACTGGCCCGATGCGCTGGGCGCCGAAGGCGGCTACGGCCGCTGCGTGAGCGTCGAGTTGCTGCACAAATTGCACGACGAGCTGCGCTACGACTCGCTGGAAGCGCTGCGCGAGGGCATCGCGCGCGATGAAGCTGCCGCGCGAGAGTGGCTGGCCACCCAAGGCCTGGGCTGACACGCCGCCCTCGCAACGCAGGCCGGCGACAAGGCCCCTCGGTAGAATCTTTCCAAGGGTTTCACGCATCGACTTCACTCGTCGCACAGGCACATGGGGTGCCATCCACCCTCGCCCGCCCGAGTGACTCTGCCCAGCGGTGTACCGCCCACGCGCCACCCCTGAGCGCCACCTTTCGAGATCGAAGCATGTCCACCCAACCCACTCCCTCCAGCGCCGACGCCACTGCCGGACTGCGCGCCACGCTGAATCTGCCCGACACGCCGTTCCCCATGCGAGGCGACCTGCCCAAGCGCGAGCCGGCCTGGGTCCAGCAGTGGGAGCAAGCCGGCACCTACCAGCGCCTGCGCGAAGCACGCTGCGGCGCGCCGAAGTTCGTGCTGCACGACGGCCCGCCGTACGCCAATGGTCAGATCCACATCGGACACGCCGTCAACAAGGTGCTCAAGGACATGATCGTGAAGTCGCGCCAGTTGAAGGGCATGGACGCGACCTACGTGCCGGGCTGGGACTGCCACGGCCTGCCCATCGAAAACCAGATCGAGAAAACCTTCGGGCGCAACCTGCCGCGCGCCGAGGTGCAGGCCAAGGCCCGCGCCTACGCCACCGAACAGATCGCGCAGCAGATGGCCGACTTCAAGCGCCTGGGCGTGCTGGGCGATTGGGCGCACCCCTACCGCACGATGGACTTCGGCAACGAAGCCGGTGAGATCCGCACGCTCAAGCGCGTGATGGAGCGCGGCCACGTGTACCGCGGCCTGAAGCCGGTGTACTGGTGCTTCGACTGCGGCTCGTCGCTGGCCGAGTTCGAGATCGAATACGCCGACAAGACCTCGCAATCGCTGGATGTGGCCTTTGCCTGTGCCGAGCCCGATCGGCTGGCTGCCGCCTTCGGCCTGCCTTCGTTGCCGCGCGAAGCCTTTGCGGTGATCTGGACCACGACCGCGTGGACGATCCCCGCCAACCAGGCGCTCAACCTCAACCCGGCACTCGACTACTCGCTGGTCGACACCGAACGCGGCGTGCTGCTGTTGGCCGCTGCGCGTGTCGAAGACAGCCTGCAGCGCTACGGCATCGCCGGCACGGTGCTCGCCACCGCGCTGGGCGAGCGGCTCGACGGTATCGCTTTCCGGCACCCGCTGGCGCATGTCGATGCGGCCTACGACCGCACGAGCCCCGTCTACCTGGCCGACTACGCCACCGCTGACGATGGCACCGGTCTCGTGCACGCGGCACCGGCCTACGGCGTGGACGACTTCCGCTCGTGCATCGCCCACGGCATGGCGATCGACGACATCCGCAACCCGGTGCTCGGCAGCGGCGTGTACGACGCGAGCCTGGCGCTGTTTGGCGGCCAGCACATCTGGAAAGCCGGCCCGGTGATCATCGAAGCGCTGCGCGAGGCCGGCCGTCTGCTCGCCACCTCGACCTTCCAGCACAGCTATCCGCACTGCTGGCGCCACAAGACGCCGGTGATCTACCGCGCAGCCGCGCAGTGGTTCGTGCGCATGGACGAGCCCACCGCCGACACCGCCGGCGTGTGCGCCACCGACCCGGCGCCGCAAACGCTGCGCCAGACCGCGTTGGCCGCCATCGACGCGACGCGTTTCTATCCCGAAAACGGCCGGGCCCGCCTGCGCGACATGATCGCCAACCGGCCCGACTGGTGCATCAGCCGCCAGCGCAACTGGGGCGTGCCGCTGCCGTTTTTCCTGCACAAGGACAGCGCCGAACTGCACCCCGACACCCTCGCACTGATGGATCGCGCCGCCGCACTCGTCGAGCAAGGCGGGGTCGAGGCCTGGTCGCAACTCGACCCGCGCGACTGGCTGGGCGACGACGCCGCGAGCTACACCAAGAGCACCGACATCCTCGACGTGTGGTTCGACTCGGGCTCGACCTTCGCGCACGTGCTGGGCGGCAGCCACGCCGGTGCCGGACACGGCAACGGCAGCGAGCCCGAGGCCGATCTGTACCTCGAGGGTCACGATCAGCACCGCGGCTGGTTCCATTCATCGCTGCTGATCGCCTGCGCGACGGAGGGCCACGCGCCCTACCGCGGCTTGCTCACCCACGGTTTTGCCACCGACGGCCAGGGCCGCAAGATGAGCAAGAGCCTGGGCAACGTGGTCGCGCCGCAGTCGGTCAGCGACAAGCTCGGCGCCGAGATCGTGCGGCTGTGGGTGGCCAGCACCGACTACTCGGGCGACCTCAACATCGACGACAAGATCCTGGCGCGAGTGGTCGACGGATACCGGCGCATCCGCAACACGCTGCGCTTCCTGCTGGCCAACACCAGCGATTTCGATGCCGCCACCGATGCCGTGCCGCTGGCCGATCTGCTCGAAGTCGACCGCTACGCGCTGGCGCGTGCAGCGCAGTTCCAGGCCGAGGTGCTCGCGCACTACGAGGTCTATGAATTCCACCCGGTGGTTGCCAAGCTGCAGGTCTATTGCAGTGAGGACCTGGGCTCGTTCTACCTCGATGTGCTCAAGGACCGGCTGTACACCACCGCGCCCAAGAGCCTGGCGCGGCGCAGCGCACAGACCGCGCTGTGGCACCTCACGCACGCCATGTTGCGCTGGATGGCACCGTTCCTCAGCTTCACCGCCGAGGAAGCCTGGCAGGTGTTCGCGCCCGGTCAGTCGCCCTCGATCTTCATCGAGACCTTCAGCGAGGTCGATGCGTGGGCCGATGCCGAGCTGCTGGCCAAGTGGAGCCGCATCCGCGAGATCCGCGACCTGGCCAACAAGCAGATCGAATCGGTGCGCGCAGCCGGGCAGCTGGGCTCGTCGCTGCAAGCCACGCTCGCCATCACCGCCAACGCGGCCGACCACGCGCTGCTCGCATCGCTGGGCGACGCCCTGAAGTTCGTGACCATCACATCCGAGGCCACGCTGTCGGCGGGCGATGAGCTGTCGATCGTGGTGGCGCCGTCAACGGCCGCGAAGTGCGAGCGCTGCTGGCACTACCGGGGCGACGTCGGTCACGATGCGGCACACCCCACCATCTGTTCGCGTTGCACCAGCAACCTGCACGGCGACGGCGAAGTCCGCCGCGTGGCCTGAGCCATGGCACGCGGCAGGTCTTCGTCGTCATCGCGAAGCGACGGCCTGTGGCTGTGGCTGGGCCTCGCGGTGCTGGTGCTGCTGGCCGATCAGCTCAGCAAGACGCTGATCCTGGGCAGTTTCGCGCTCGGCGGCAGCCACACCGTCACCTCGTTTTTCAACGTCGTGCGGGTGCACAACACCGGCGCGGCGTTCAGCTTTCTGGCCGGCGCCTCGGGCTGGCAGCGCTGGTTCTTCGTCGCGCTGGGGCTGGGTGCCGCAGGGGCCATCGTGTGGATGCTCAAGCGCCATGGCGGCCAACGGCTGTTCAGCTTCGCGCTGGCGATGGTGCTTGGCGGCGCGGTGGGCAACGCGATCGACCGGCTGCTGCACGGCTACGTGATCGACTTCCTGCAGTTTCACTGGGGATGGCTCGCGCCACTGTTTGCCGGCGGCTACTTTCCCAGCTTCAACCTGGCCGACAGCGCCATCACGCTGGGTGCGGCCTGCCTCATCCTTGACGAACTGTTGCGGGTGCGGCGCTCGAACTGAGCCTTGCCAAGGAATGAAACATATCGTATAAACGATATGTTTATTCAAGGAGGATCACTCAATGAACACCACGCCTGACACAACCCCTGCCGCCAAGATCGCCGACAGCGCACCTGCGGCCAGCACACCAGCCCCGGCGGCCGAACCCGTTGCCGCCAGCAGCGTTGCGTCCAAGCCTGTCAAGCCCGCCGCCAAGGCTGCCCCCAAGGCCGCCAAGCCTGCAGCCAGCGCCAAGCCGAGCAAGCCCGCAGCCCAGAGCGCCAAGGCGTCGCCAGCTGTCGCGGCAAAGCCCGCCAAGCCGGCCAAGAAGCCCGCTGAACCTGTCGCCAAGAGCGCGCCCAAGAAGGCCGCGAAGCCCAGCGCCAAACCGGCAGCCAAGCCGGCTCCTGCGCCGGTGGCGGTCAAGGCCAAGCCGGCCGCACCCAAGCCACGCAAGCCCGGCAAGGTCGCGAAACCCAAGCTCGTGCGCGACAGCTTCACCATGCCGCAGGCCGACTTCGATCTGGTCGACGTGCTCAAGCAACGCGCACTGAACTTCCGCCACTCGGCCAAGAAGGGCGAGTTGCTGCGCGCCGGCCTGCAGGCCTTGGCCAGCCTGTCCGAGACGCAGCTGCAAGCTGCACTGGCACGCGTGACGCCGCTCAAGCCGGGTCGCCCCAAGCAGGCGAGCTGATAGGCAGATCGCCCGGCTGCATCACGGTGCAGCCGGGCCCTCAGTCCGCGTCATGGAGAAACGCCAGCCGTCGGCCGCTGGACGGCAGCAGCCCCCAGACCAGCAGCAACGCAGCGGCTGCCAGCAGCGCTGCTGACAGCGGTTCGCTCACGAAAGTGCCCCACTGGCCATGCGACAGCGCCAGCGCATCGTGCAGTTGGGCTTCCATCCGCGGCCCGAGCACGAAACCCAGCAGCAGCGGCACCAGATCGCAGCGCAGCTGGCGCAAGAAGTAACCCGCAGCGGCAAAAAACGACATCAAGCACACGTCGAAGGCGCTGCCGCGCAAGGCGTAAACACCGACGCAGCACAGCAGCGTGATGGCCGCAAACACATGCCGATCCGGCAGCTTCAGCAGCCGGATCCACAAGCCCAGCAGTGGCACGTTGATCATCACCAGCATCACCTGGCTGAGCCCCATCGACACGATCAGAGCCCACCACAGTTGCGGGTGGGTGGCGATCAGTGGCGGCACAGGCTGAACACCCTTGATCAGCATGGCCCCCATGACCATGGCCATGACAGCGTTGAGCGGAATGCCCAGCACCAGCACCGGCAGGAACGACGTCTGCGCGGCCGCGCTGTGGGCAGCCTCGGGACCCGCCACGCCACGAATATCACCCTTGCCGAAGCGTCCGAACTCACCGGCGAGCCTTTTTTCCAGCGCGTAGCTGGCCCTCGACGCACCCAGCGCCGAAGCGCCGGGCAGCAGACCCCTGAGCGATCCGATCACGGCACCGCGCCGGACCGCCGGGCCGGCCTCCCGGGCGTCCTTGCGCTCAGGCCACAGGCCACCGATCTCGCCGGCGACGACCTCGGAGCGTTCACCAGGCTGAGCGAGCCGATGGATGACATCGCTGAGAGCGAACAGTCCCACGGCGAGCACCACAAACCCGATGCCGCCAGACAGGTCAGGAACCCCGAGACTGAAGCGCTGCGCGCCCGACGAGGCATCGGTGCCCACCAGCGACAGCAGCAGACCCAGCACGACCATGGCCAACGCCTTGAGACGCGTGCCCGCGGCCGTCACGGCGGCGCCGACCAGTGCAAGCACCATCAGCGCGACATGGTCGGCGGGTTCGAGCCCGAGCGCCAGCGCGGACAGCAGCGGGGCCACGGCGGCGATGAAGGCCAGCCCCACGCAGGCAGCAAACCCTGACCCCAGCGCGGCTGCCGTCAGCGCCACAGCGGCACGCCCTTGACGCGCCATCGGATGGCCTTCGATCGACGTCACTGCCGACGTCAACGTGCCCGGAGCGGGACCGAGGATCGCGCGAGTCGCCGCGCCGCGCTGCACGCCGAAAAACACACCCGCCAGCAAGGTCAGCGCGGCGGTCGCATCCAGGGCATGCACCCACGGCAGCAGCATCGCGATGGCCGCTGCCGCCCCCAGCCCGGGAAGGATGCCGATCAACGTTCCGAACAGGCAGCCAGCCAGGGCAAAAGCCAGGTTGTGCGCCGTGAGCGCAGCGTCCCAGCCCTGCGCCAGTGGGTGGATCCAGTCCATGAGCGGTGCGTCGGGCGCTACAGCCGTCGGCTCAGACCGGAAACAACGGCCAATCGAGCCTCAAGAACCAGGCGAACACGGCCCAGGTGGCGCACGTCAACACCACCACGGCCACCAGCACGGTGCGCCAATGGGCATCGGCACGGGCCAGGCTCGCGGTCAGGACCAGCAGCGCGACAGCGGCCAGCAGGCCCAGTTGCGACAACGTCACGCCAAAAACGCCGCAAGCCAGCACGACGAGCACGAGCGGCCGCCAGGCGATCGGCTCCAGCGGATGCCCGCCATCGGCCTCCAGCGTGAGCGCCTTGAACATCCCCAAGGCGCCCAGCACCATCAGCACCACGCTGAGCATCAGTGGAAAAAGACCGGCCCCAGGCTCCACTGACGTGCCCAGGCTGGCATCGCCGGCGCCCATCGCGAACGCCCCGCCGAGCACCAGGAACAACAACCCGGAGCCGAAGTCGCGCTGGCTCTTGATCTTCATGTTCGCGCGCGGGTCATTCCCAGACCGGGGTGGCGCTCAACACTTCGGGCAGCGTGGTCACGCCTTCGGCCACCTTCATCGCGCCGGCCAGCCGCAGTGGACGCATGCCATCCTGCAACGCCTGCGCGCGCAATCGGGTGGCATCGGGCACGGGCTGAATGCACGAAACGGCAGCAGGCGTCACCGCCAGCAACTCGAACAGACCGGTGCGCCCGCGATAGCCGCTCATGCGGCATTCCAGGCAACCCACCGCCTTGTACGGAGTGGGGTGACCACTCAGACGCCACGGCCGGGCAAAGGTGGCCAGCGCCTCGGCAGTGAGGTCCTCGTCGGGCTGCTTGCACTCCACGCACAGGGTGCGCACCAGCCGCTGCGCCAGCACCCCGACCACGGTGGCGCCGATCAGGTAAGGCGGCACACCCAGATCGACCATCCGCGTGATGGCCGAGGCCGCATCGTTGGTGTGCAGGGTGCTGAACACCAGGTGGCCGGTCAGCGCCGCCTGAATCGCCATCTCGGCGGTCTCGAGGTCGCGGATCTCGCCCACCATGATGATGTCCGGGTCCTGGCGCATCAAGGCGCGCACGCCTTCGGCAAAGCTGAAGTCAAGCGCCGGCTGCACCTGCGTCTGGTTGAACGCGGGCTGGATCATCTCGATCGGGTCTTCGATCGTGCACACATTGACCTCGTCGGTGGCAATGCGCCGCAAGGTCGAATACAGCGTGCTGGTCTTGCCCGAGCCGGTGGGCCCGGTCACCAGAATGATGCCGTTGGGCCGCGCGACCAGCTCCTGCCATCGCTTGGCATCGTGGTTGGAAAAGCCCAGCGCGTCGAGCGTCTTGACGCTGGTGTCGGGGTCGAAGATGCGCATGACCATCTTCTCGCCGAAAGCCGTGGGCAGCGTCGACAAGCGCATCTCGACCTCATCGCCGTCAGGGTTGCGCGTCTTGATGCGCCCGTCGAGCGGGCGACGCTTTTCGATCACGTCCATGCGCCCGAGCAGCTTGATGCGCGCGATCATCGCGCCCATCACGCCCGGGGGCAGCTGGTAGACGGTGTGCATCACGCCGTCGATGCGAAAGCGGATCACGCTCAGGTCGCGGCGTGGCTCAAGGTGGATGTCCGAGGCACGCTGGTCAAAGGCGTATTGCCACAGCCAATCGACCACCTGCACCACGCCCTGGTCGTTGGCATCGAGCTGGCGGTTGCTGCGCCCGAGCTCCACCAGCTGCTCGAAGCTCGCGATGGCCGCGGTTTCGCCCTTCTTGACGGCCGAACGCACCGAACGCGCCAGTGTGTAGAACTCGGTCGTGTACTTCTGCAACTCGAGCGGGCTGACCAGCACCAGCTTGATCGACTTGCGGGTGTGCGCTTCGATCTCGGGCACCCAGGCGATGTCGAACGGCTCGCACGTGGCGATCGTGACCTCGGTCAGGATGACTTGCAGCGGCAGCGCCAGACGCCGCTCGGCGTAGGTGATCGACATCACGTCGGCCACCCGGCCCACGTCGACCTTCAGCGGGTCGATGCGCAGGTAGGGCATGCCGCAGCGCTGCGCCAGCCAGGCCGTGAGTGCTTCGATGTCCAGCGTCCTGATGGCCCCACCGACTGGCCCCTTGCGCTGCAGCCCTGCGGCAGCCAGCCGCACCAGCGGGTGCTGCGCGCTTTGCGTGGAGCCAAAGCGCTGCATCGTCTTGTCCGCCTCGTAGGCCTCGATCATGCCGTCGTCGCGCAGCCAGCCCAGCAACTGGCGCCAGTCGAGTTTGCCGGTGGGTGGCGGTTCAGGCGGGCGGGTGGAAACGTTCATGGCGCGGGGCTCACAAGTGGACGGGACAGGACGCACGCCCGTCTCAGGCCGGTGTGGCCAAGACAGACCCTACAGGCAGGGCACGCAGCATCTTCAACCATTTTCGCGCCGGCAACTGACCGGTCTGCTCGATGTGCGCCGCGCGCTCGGCCAGCGTGGCGGCATCGGGCCAGCTCACACCCTTCCAGGCCACGACCACCGTGTTGCCTTCCCGGGTGGGCCGCAAGCTGAGCACGCAGTCCGCGCCAAACGCCGCGGCGATGCGCTGCGCACTGCGCTCGAAGCTGGCGTCGCGGCCGAACAGGTTGACCGTCATCGCCCCACCGGTCTTGAGCACGCGGTGGCACCCGGCATAGAACTCGTCCGAGTCGAGCACCGGGCTGGCCGCATCGTGGTCGTACAGGTCCACGCACAGCACGTCGGCGCTGGCGGCGTTTTTCGAGTCGGCCACCCATTGCCCGGCATCGGCTTCGATCAGCTTGAGCCGCGCGCTGGTCTCCAGCCGGAAGTAGGCACGGCACATGCCGATCACCTCGTCGTTGAGCTCGATCGCGGTGGTGCGCATGTGCAGCACGCCGTGGCAGTAACGCGTGATGGCGCCCGCGCCCAGACCAAGCTGCACCGCATGGCCTTCGCCGAGCTCGTCGCTGGGGCGCAGCAGCATCCACACCATCATGCGCTGCACGTATTCGAGCTCGATGGCCAGGGGCTTGCGGATGCGCATGGCGCCTTGCACCCAGGGCGTGCCCAGGTGCAGGTAGCGCACGCCATCGGCTTCGGAAATCGTGGCAGGCGCCGGTTCGGGTCGTTTGTTGATCTTCTTCATGGGTGCGGGGATGTTGCCACCGCTGCCCGGCGGATGTTGGCCCTGCATGGCATCATCTGCGCCCTTCGCGCAAGCCCGCAGCAGTGGCCCCGCGACAGATTCCGGCCAGCAATCTGGCCTCTCGCTTTGACTTTCAACGGAGACAGACCATGCGCTACTACAGCTACCTTGAGGAAAAGATCGCCGACAGCCTGACGATGCAAGAGCGCGACGTGCCCCGCCCCGGCCCCGGCCAGGTGCTGGTGCGCCTGAAGGCCTGCTCGCTCAACTACCGCGACCTGCTCATCATCACCGGGCGCTACCCGGGCATCAACTCCAAGGGCCTGGTGCCCGTGTCCGACGGTGCCGGCGAGGTGGTTGAAGTGGGCGCGGGCGTCGACCGCTTCAAGTCGGGTGACCGCGTCACCGGCTGCTTCTTCGAGACGTGGCTCAGCGGCCCGATGCTGCCCGAGCACTACAACGCCGCCATCGGTGGCTCCACGCCCGGTGTGCTGAGCGAATACCGCGTGTTCGAAGCCGCCGCTCTGGTGGCCACACCGGCTCACCTGAGCGATGAAGAAGCCGCCACGCTGCCGTGCGCCGCGCTCACCGCCTGGAACGCGCTGTACGAAGGCCGCCAGCTCGTGCCCGGCGAGACCGTGCTGGTGCTGGGCACCGGCGGCGTGTCGATGTTCGCGCTGCAATTTGCCAAGGCCTCGGGCGCGAAGGTGATCGCCACCTCGTCGAGCGACGCCAAGCTCGAAAAGGCCAAGGCGCTGGGCGCCGATCACCTGATCAACTACCGCAACCACCCGGACTGGGAGCAAAAGGTGCTCGAGGCCACCGGCGGGCGCGGCGTGGACCACGTGGTCGAAGTGGGCGGGCCCGGCACGCTGCAGCGCTCGATCGCCGCAGCCCGCCATGCGGGTGCGGTGCACCTGATCGGCGTGCTGACCGGCGGCGAGATCAACCCGCTGGCCATCCTGTTCCGCACCACGCTGCTGCGCGGCGTGTTCGTGGGCTCGCGCGACATGTTCGAGTCGATGAACAAGCTGATCACCGCACGCCAGATCAAGCCGGTGGTCGACCGCGTGTTCGACTTCACCGAAGCACGCGCCGCGCTGACCCACCTCGAAGGCGCTTCGCACTTCGGCAAGGTGGTCATCCGCATCAGCTGATCCGCATCACCTGCGAAAAAAAGGGCGCCTGCGGGCGCCCTTTTCGTTGCGGGACCGAGCCGCCTGACGCTCGGATCAGCTGCTGGAATCGTGCCGGTGCAGCGGGATGTACATCTGCGCGCCGGCCTGCTTGAACTCGGTGGATTTCTCGTCCATGCCGACGTGCAGCGCCTCATCGGCGGCCACACCGCGCCGGGCGGCGTAGTCGCGCACTTCCTGCGTGATCTTCATCGAACAGAACTTCGGGCCGCACATCGAACAGAAGTGCGCCTCCTTGCTCGAGTCCTTGGGCAGCGTCTCGTCGTGGAAGTCGCGCGCGGTGTCGGGGTCGAGCGACAGGTTGAACTGGTCGGACCAGCGGAACTCGAAGCGCGCTTTCGACAGCGCCTCGTCGCGCGAGCGCGCCCCCGGATGCCCCTTGGCCACATCGGCCGCATGGGCGGCGATCTTGTAGGCGACGATGCCTTGCTTGACGTCGTTGCGGTCGGGCAACCCGAGGTGCTCCTTGGGAGTGACGTAGCACAGCATCGCGGTGCCCATCCAGCCGATCATGGCCGCGCCGATGGCGCTCGAGATGTGGTCGTAGCCCGGCGCGATGTCGATGGTCAGCGGGCCCAGCGTGTAGAACGGCGCCTCGTGGCAGTGCTTGAGCTGCTCGTCCATGTTGGCCTGGATCATGTGCATGGGCACGTGGCCGGGGCCTTCGATCATGGTTTGCACGTCGTGCTTCCAGGCGATCTGCGTGAGCTCGCCCAGCATGCGCAACTCGGCAAACTGCGCCTCGTCGTTGGCGTCGGCGCCCGAGCCCGGACGCAGCCCGTCGCCCAGCGAGAAGCTCACGTCGTACGCCTTCATGATGTCGCAGATGTCTTCGAAGTGCGTGTAGAGAAAGCTCTCCCGATGGTGGGAGATGCACCACTTGGCCATGATCGAGCCGCCGCGCGAGACGATGCCGGTGCGCCGGTTGGCCGTGAGGTGGATGAACGGCAGGCGCAGCCCGGCGTGGATGGTGAAGTAGTCGACGCCCTGCTCGGCCTGCTCGATCAGCGTGTCGCGGTAGATGGCCCAGGTCAGGTCCTCGGCCACGCCGCCGACCTTCTCGAGCGCCTGGTAGATCGGCACCGTGCCGATGGGCACGGGCGAGTTGCGCACGATCCAGTCGCGCGTGGTGTGGATGTTGCGGCCGGTGGACAGGTCCATCACGTTGTCCGCGCCCCAGCGGATCGCCCACACGAGCTTTTCAACCTCTTCCTCGATGCTCGAGGTGACCGCCGAGTTGCCGATGTTGGCGTTGATCTTGACCAGGAAGTTGCGCCCGATCGCCATCGGCTCGACTTCGGGATGGTTGATGTTGGCCGGGATGATGGCGCGGCCGCGCGCCACCTCGTCGCGCACGAACTCGGGGGTGACCAGCGAGGGCAGGCTCGCCCCCATCGGGTTGCCGCGCAGTCGCTGTTCGCGCTCGGGACTGGCCAGGTACTCGCGCATCCACTCGCGCCGGCCGTTCTCGCGCAGCGCCACGTATTCCATCTCGGGCGTGACGATGCCGCGCCGCGCGTAGTGCATCTGCGTCACGTTGGCGCCGGCCAGCGCGCGGCGCGGCCGGCGTTGCAGACCGATGGCGTCCCGGCGCAACTGCTCGATGCGCGCGGCGTCGCGGTCTTCGCTCTTGGCGCCGTCGTCGAGCGCGACGCGGCAGCGTCCGTCATAGGCCTGCGTGTCGCCACGCCCGTCGATCCAGGCGCTGCGCACCGAGGGCAGGCCGCGGCGCACGTCAATGGCCGCGCCCGGGTCGGTGTAGGGGCCGGAGGTGTCGTACAGGCTCACGCACTCGCCGTTGCTCAGCGAAACCTCGCGCATTGGCACGCGCAGGTCGTCGCGCGAGCCTTGCAGATGGACCTTGCGCGACGCGGGAAACGGCTCGCGGGTGAGTGCCAGCAGTTGGGCCAGGGTGTCGGGAGCGTTCATCGGGAGTCCTTCGCGAGTGGGAATGCTCCGAAGGCTCCCCCGAACGCATCGGGGGAAGGCTCTCCTTACGCCGGTACTAACCGGTTCAAGTTCGCGGGTTTGGTTTCACCATCTCAGCACGCAACATGCATGCACCCCGGAGCAGGGGCCATTCTGGCGCAGCGCCGACGCGCGGCCAAGCCCATGCCCCCATCAAGCGCCGAGTTCGCCCAGCCGCGGCAGCGCCACAAGCGCATTGGCGGTGGTGGCCACCGCAATGGCCTCGAGCGGCAGGCCGCGCAGATCGGCCAGCGTGCGCGCGATGCGCGGCAGCTGCGCCGGCTCGTTGGGCGCTTGCGCGCCGGGCCGCGCCGCGCGCTCGGCGGCGGTGACGTAGAGCCACTGCGGCGGGATGTCTGGCGCGTCGGTCTCGAGCACGATGGCCTCGAGCGGCAGCACGGTGGCAAGCCGGCGCAGTTGCAACGCGCGCTCGAACGTCATCGCCCCGCCAAAGCCCAGCTTGAAGCCAAGGTCCACGAAGGCCAGCGCCTGCTGCTCGCTGCCGTTGAAGGCATGCGCAATGCCGCCGCGCACCGGTGTGCGCCGCAGTTGCGCGAGCAGGCTGTCGGCCGAGCGCCGCACATGCAGGATCACCGGCAGATCAAAGCGCCGCGCCAGCGCCAACTGTGCCGCCACAAAACGCGTCTGCCGCTGCGGGTCGAGCCCGGCCACGAAGTGATCCAGCCCGATCTCGCCCACGGCCACCAGCCGCGGATCGTCGGCGTGCTGCTGCAGCAATTCGCCAATGCGCGCCACATCGTCATCGCCCGCGCGGCCGGTGCACAGCGGATGAATGCCCGCTGCCCACGCCAGCCCATGCTCATGCGCCAGCGCTCTCACCACTTCGACATTGGCCACCTCGATGGCCGGCAGCACCAGTTGCGTGACGCCCACCGCACGAGCCCGCGCCACCACCGCAGCCGCGTCGCCACCGAATTCGGGCGCATCGAGATGGCAGTGGGTGTCGATCCAGTTCATGTGGCAGCGCCGACGTGTCGGACCGGGTGTGCGCCTAAGCCACCACCCGCCCCAGCCGCAGCCTCAGCACACGATCGCAGCGCGCGGCCAGCGATTCGTCGTGGGTGACCAGCACGAAGGCCATGCCGCGGCTGCGGGCCAGATCGAGCATCAGGTCGAACACGCCGTCGGCGGTTTCGCGGTCGAGGTTGCCGGTGGGCTCGTCGGCCAGCACACACGCGGGTTCCCCGACCAGCGACCGGGCGATGGCCACGCGCTGGCGCTCGCCGCCGGACAGTTGCGCCGGCCGGTGGTCGAGCCGGTGGCCCAGCCCCACTTGCTGCAGCACGGTCGCAGCCGCTGCGCGCGCGGTGGCCTGATCGATGCGGCGGATGCGCAGCGGCATGGCCACGTTGTCGAGCGCCGAGAACTCGGGCAGCAGGTGGTGAAACTGGTAGACGAAGCCCAGGTGCCGGTTGCGCCACTCGCCTTGCGCTCGCGCATCCATGCGCTGCAGGTCGCGGTCCATCAGCGTGACCGTGCCTTGGGTGGGCGCATCGAGCCCGCCCATCAGGTGCAGCAGTGTGCTTTTGCCCGAACCCGACGCGCCGACGATGGCCACGGTCTCGCCCGCGGCGATGTCGAGGTCGATGCCTTGCAGCACCGCCACATCGAGCGTGCCTTCACGAAAGCGCTTGTGCAGGCCGACGGCGCGAATGACGCAGTCCGGCGGCGTGGCGGTGTATGCGGCGTCACTCATGGCGCAACGCCTCGGCGGGCTGCACGCGGCTCGCGCGCCAGCTCGGGTACACGGTGGCCACGAAGGCCAGCGCGAGCGAGATCGCCACGATGGGCACGATGTCGGCGCTTTGCGGGTCGCTGGGCATGCGGCTGATCAGGTACACGCTGCCGGGCAAAAAGCTCACGTGCAGCGCGCGCTCGATAGCCGGCACGATCACGTCCACGTTGAACGCCACCAGCAGCCCCAGCCCCATCCCCACCAGCGTGCCGATCACGCCCGAGGCAGCGCCTTGCACCATGAAGATGGTCATGATCGAGCGTGGGCTGGCTCCCAGCGTGCGCAAGATGGCAATGTCGGCCTGCTTGTCGGTCACGGTCATCACCAGCGTTGAGACCAGATTGAACGCCGCCACCGCAACGATGAGCGTGAGGATGATGAACATCAGCCGCTTTTCGATCTGCACCGCCTGAAACCAGTTGCGGTTGGTGCGCGTCCAGTCGGTGATGCGAACCGCTGAGCCCAGGCGCATCTGGATCTCGTCGGCCACCACGCGCGCTTGCTGCGCGTCTTTCAGGCGCAGCTGCACGCCGGTGGGGCCGGCCACGCGAAACAGCCGCGCGGCGTCATCGACATGCATGAGCGCCAGACCGCTGTCGTATTCGTAGTGACCGGCGTCGAAGGTGCCCACCAGCGTGAGCTGCTTGAGCCGCGGAATCACCCCCGCCGGCGTGACCTGCCCGCCAGGCGCCACGATGGTCACGCGGTCGCCCACCTTCACGCCCAAAGACCGCGCCAGCTCGCCCCCGAGCACGATGCCCCAGCCACCCGGCACCAGCTTGGCCAGCGTGGTATCGCGCAGCTGCGCGGCCAGCGCAGTGACGGTGGCCTCTTCGGCCGGAGAAATGCCACGCACGATGGCGCCACGCATGTCATCGCCGCGCGCAATCAGCGCCTGAGCCGCGATGAACGGCGCCGCGCCCACCACCTGCTCATTGCGCCTGGCCTCGGTGGCCGTGGTCTGCCAATCGGCCAGCGCCTCGCCTTGCGCCTGGTAGATCTCGACGTGCGCGACGACCGACAGCATGCGGTCACGCACTTCCTTCTGGAAGCCGTTCATCACCGACAACACGATGATCAACGCCGCCACCCCGAGCGCGATGCCCAGCATCGACACCATCGAAATGAACGATATGAACCCATTGCGCCGCCCACTGCGACCCGCCCGCGTGTAGCGCCAGCCGATCTGGAGTTCGAAGGGGATGTTCATGTGGTCGAGGATGCTACTGGACAGGCTCGGCGTTCGGCCGCCGAAGGGCGGGGCTGGTCTTGCTTGCTGCGGCGCTGGTTCTCTTCGCGAGAGCCCGCCGGGTCTCGGCCCGGCGCGGTCTTTCGAAAAGACAACCCCAAGCGGGACGCTCAAAACCCAGCCCATCGGGATCCCCATCCCGATAATCAAAAGGATGCATCTCCTCATCCCCCACGCCAGCGCCTCCAGTGACGCCGCCAGGCAAACCCTGCGGACGCTCAAGCTGCCGAATCTGGCGCGACTGGTCACCGGCTTGCAACCGACCACGCGGGATGTGGATGACGAATACACGCTGTCGCCGCCGCATGAGCGCGCGCTCGCTGCGGCTTACGGGTGGCACGGGCACGACGGGTGCTGGCCGTGGGCCGCGCTGGCCGCGCGCGATGACGGCGTCGAGGTCGGCAAGCGGCCGTGGGGGCTGATCACGCCGGTGCACTGGCATGTCGGGCGCGAGCACATCTCGCTGGCCGATCCGCTGGAACTCGATCTGCCCGAAGACGAATCGCGCGCGCTGTTCGATGCGGTGCGGCCGCTGTTTGAAGAGGCACCTGAGAGCGGCTCGCTGGTCTGGGGCTCGGCAGCGCGCTGGTACCTGGCGCACGAGCAACTGATCGAGCTGCCGTGTGCGTCGATCGACCGGGTGATCGGGCGCAACGTCGACCTGTGGCTGCGCGGCGATGCGCAGGCCGGCGATGAGCAAACACAACGCCTGCGCTGGGTGCGCCGGCTGCAAAACGAGGTGCAGATGCTGCTGCACTCGCATCCGGTCAACGAGGCGCGTGAAGCGCGCGGTGCGCTGCCGGTCAACTCGTTCTGGCTCAGCGGCTGCGGCCGTGCGCAACGCGCCGTGGTCGACGTGCTGGTCGATGACCGCTTGCGCGCACCGTTGCTCGCGCAGGACTGGGCGGGCTGGGGCGAGGCGTGGCGCTCGCTCGACGCCGAGGTGGTGTCGGTGTTCGCCGATGGCGCGGCGGATGACGGCGCGGTCTCGCTCACGCTGTGCGGCGAGCGCGGCTGGCAGCGCTACGACGCCTTGCCGCGCTCGCGCTGGCTGTGGTTCTTTGATCGCTTTCGCACGGTCGAGCCGCACACCGTGCTGGAAGCGCTGTGAGCGCGTCGCCCACCCTGCAACAACGCGTACCGGTGCCGCGCGCGGCCTGGGCGCTCGAGCAGGCCGGCGTGTCGCCGTTGCTGGCGCGTCTGTTTGCCTCACGCGGCGTGCGCGCAGCCGATGAGCTGGACGACGCCTTGGCCAAGCTGCTGCCGCCAGGCGACCTGCGCGGTGCTGCGGATGCGGCCGCGCTGCTGGCCGATGCGCTGCGCGACGGGCTGCGCATTTGCGTGGTGGCCGACTACGACTGCGATGGCGCGACCGCCTGCGCGGTGGCGATGCGCGGCCTCGCGCTGCTGGGTGCGGCGCCCGGCACGCTGGGCTACGTGGTGCCCGACCGGGCAGTGCACGGCTACGGTCTGACGCCGGCCATCGTCGATCTGGCGCTGGCGCAAGGCGCGCAGGTGCTGGTGACGGTGGACAACGGCATCGCCAGCCTGGCCGGCGTGGCGCATGCGCGCTCGCACGCGCTGGCGGTGGTGGTGACCGATCACCACCTGCCGGCGCAGGTCGACGATGCCATCGTGCTGCCCGACGCCAACGTCATCGTCAACCCGAACCAGCCGGGCTGCGGCTTTGCCAGCAAGCACCTGGCCGGCGTGGGCGTGATGTTCTACGTGCTGCTGGCGCTGCGTAGCGAGCTGCGTGCACGTGGCGCGTTTGCCGGCGCGCCGGGCGCGAGTGCTGACGCCCCGCAGCAGCCCAAGCTCGACAGCCTGCTCGATCTGGTGGCGCTGGGCACGGTGGCCGATGTGGTGCGGCTTGATGCCAACAACCGCCGGCTGGTCGCGCAAGGGCTCAAGCGCATTCGCGCCGGGCGCATGCAGCCGGGAGTGGCTGCGCTGTTTGCGGCGGCCGGGCGCGACCCGTCACGCGCCGGCGGCGCGGACTTCGGATTTGCGCTGGGCCCGCGAGTCAATGCGGCCGGGCGGCTGTCGGACATGACGCTGGGCATCGAATGCCTGCTTACCGACGACGCCGGGCGCGCCGCGCAGCTCGCGCAGCAGCTCGACGCCATCAACCGCGAGCGTCGCGAACTCGAATCAGGCATGCGCGAACAGGCCGAATCGCTGCTCGAAGAGCTGCTGCAAACGCTCAGCGGCCCGGCGGCCGCGCCACCGGCGCTCGCGATCTATGACCGCGGTTTTCACGAAGGCGTGGTGGGCATCGTGGCCTCGCGGCTCAAAGATCGCGTGCACCGCCCGACGTTCGTGTTCGCGCGCGGCCAGGACGGGCTGCTCAAGGGCTCGGGGCGCTCGATCGAGGGCTTTCACCTGCGCGACGCGCTCGACCTGGTCAGCAAGCGCCACCCCGGCGTGCTCAAGAAATTCGGCGGGCATGCCATGGCCGCAGGCTGCACGGTCGACGAGGCCGATTTCGCCACCTTCGACACGGCCTTGCAGCGCGTGGCCGCCGAGTGGCTCGATGCGGCCACGCTCGAGCGGCGGCTGTTGTGCGACGGACCGCTGGGCATCGAGCACTTCAACACCGCCACGGTGGCCTCGCTCGATGCACAGGTCTGGGGACCGTCGTTCGAAGCCCCCCTGTTCAGCGACGAGGTCGAGGTGGTCAGTCAGCGGCTGGTGGGGGAAAAACACCTGAAGCTGAGCGTCAGGCACTCGGGCACGCTGCGCGACGCGATCTGGTTCAACCACGCCGAGCCGCTGCCTGAGCGGGTGACGCTGGCCTACCGGCTGAGCGTTGACGAGTACAACGGCCGCCAGCGGCTGCAAATGATCGTCGAGTCCGCGCAAGCCACCGGCCACCGCTGATCCCGCACTGCGCGCAGGGGCAAGCCAAAAATGGCTCGCTCCCTACAATCAATCGGTGACTTCCCCACCCGCCTGGACCAACGCCGATCTGCACTGTCATTCGTGCGTGTCCGACGGCACGCTGGAGCCCGAAGCGCTCGCGGCTCGGGCCAGGGCCAATGGCGTCGAGCTGTGGGCGCTGACCGATCACGATGAGATCGGCGGCCAGCGCCGCGCCCGCGATGCCGCCCACGCGCTGGGCCTGCCGTATCTGGCGGGCACCGAGATTTCGGTGTCGTTTGCCGGGCTCACGGTGCACATCGTGGGCCTGGGCTTTGACATGGACAACGAGGCGCTGCGCTGCGGGCTGGAGACCACTCGCGGCGGTCGCACCGAGCGCGCCCGCGAGATGGCCGCAGGTCTGGCACAGGTGGGCGTTCATGGCACCTTCGAAGGCGCGCTGAAGTACGCCGGCAACCCCGAGCTGATCGCGCGCACGCACTTCGCTCGCTATCTGGTCGAAACCGGCGTGTGCGCGAACACCAACGACGTGTTTCGCAAATACCTCGTCGAGGGCAAACCAGGCTTCGTGCCGCACCGCTGGGCGCAGCTCGGCGAGGCGGTGCGCTGGATCACCCAGGCCGGTGGCATGGCGGTGATCGCCCACCCGGGACGCTACAAGTTCACCGCCAACGAGGAGTACGCGCTGTTCACCGAGTTCAAGACCCACGGTGGACTTGGCGTCGAGGTGGTGACTGGCAGCCACACCAGCGCCGATTTCCTCAAATACGCCGACATGGCCATCGAATTCGACTTGCTCGCCTCGCGCGGCAGTGACTTCCACAGTCCGGATGAAAGCCGCATCGATCTGGGCACGCTGCCGGCGCTGCCCGCGCGCCTGTCCCCGGTGTGGGAAGCCCTGCGCGAACGCGTCTCGCTGCCCCAATGACGCGGCAGCGCCAGAGCGCCCGGCCCGACCTGCGAGCTTGACCACCGAGCGAGATCGACCGGCTCTGGGCATCGCACTGACGCTGCTGATGGCGGTGTGCTTTGCCTGCATGGACACCAGCATCAAGCACCTCGGCGCTGCGCTGCCGGTGCTGTTCATCCTGTGGGCTCGCTACGGCACGCAGTTGCTGGTAATGGCGCTGTGGCTGGCGCGCGGAGCCCGGGCCACGGACGGCGCCACCTGGCGCCCCAGACATCCTCGCTTTCAGCTGATGCGAGGCTTGCTCTTGCTGTCGACATCGGCCGCCGGTTTTTACGGATTGCAGGTGATGCCGGTGGCCGAGTTCACGGCCATCGTCATGCTCACGCCGATCATCGTCACGCTGCTGGCGGCGTGGCTGCTCAAGGAACGCGTGTCGCGCTGGCGCTGGGCGCTGGTGGCCGGTGGCTTCGTGGGGGTGCTGATCGTGATCCGCCCGGGCAGTGGGTTGTTTGGCTGGGAGGTGCTGTTGCCGCTGGCAGCGGCTTTTTGCTACGGGGCGTTTCAGGTGCTCACGCGGCGCCTGTCGGTGCTCGAAAGCCCCTACACCACGCACTTGTGGACCGGGCTGGTCGGCTGGCTGTGCCTGAGCGCGATGTTGCCGGTAGGCGGTCTGGACCTGTTCGCCGTGTGGCAAGCGGCCACGTCCGCTCAGCTGAGCTTGCTGCTGGCCATCGGCCTCATGGGCACGGTGGGCCACTTGCTGCTGATCTTCGCGCTGGGCATGGCGCCGACCTCGACGTTGATGCCGTTTGCCTACAGCCAGATCGCCGTGGCCGCGGCCGTGGGTTGGTGGGTGTTCGGCGCGGTGCCCGATGGCTGGGCGTGGCTGGGCATGGGCGTGGTGGCGGTGTGCGGCGCGGCCAGCGCCTGGTCGAACCGCGGTTGATCTCGCTCGCGGCCGGGCGCTGAGGCGCCGACCACAATCTCGACATGTCCCAGTACTTCGAAATCCACCCCGACAACCCGCAGCAGCGCTTGCTCAAGCAAGCCGCGCAGATCCTGCACGACGGCGGCGTGGTGGCCGCGCCCACCGACTCGAGCTACGCGCTGGTGTGCAGGCTCGACGACAAGGCCGCTGTCGATCACCTGCGGCGCATCCGCGGTGTCGACGAAAAGCACCACTTGACGCTGCTGTGTCGTGACCTGAGCGAGCTGGCCAGCTACGCGCGCGTCGACAACCAGCAGTACCGGCTGCTCAAGCTAGGCACGCCGGGCCCGTTCACCTTCATCCTCGAGGCCTCGAAGGAAGTGCCGCGCCGCGTGTCGCATCCGTCACGCCGAACCATCGGCCTGCGCGTGCCCGACCACACCGTGATGCAGGCGCTGCTGGCAGCCCATGGCGAAGCGCTGCTCGCCACCACGCTGATCCCCGCCGGCGAGAGCGAGCCGCTCAACGACCCCGAAGACATCCGCGAGCGTTACCAGAAGCAGCTGCAAGCCGTGGTGGATGCGGGAGCATGCCCGCGCCAGCCGACCACGGTGGTGGACCTGAGCGACGACACGCCGGTGCTGGTGCGCATCGGCCGTGGTGACCCGGCCGCGCTGGGACTGCACGCCGAGTAGGCGGTCCGGCTCAGCGGCCCTCGAGCGCCAGCGCCACGCGCTGGGCATCGAATCCGACCTGACGCTCGCCGCGCACCAGCAGCGTGGGTGTGCCCGGTGCACCCTGAGTGCGATACGACTCGGCGCACGCGGCGTCGCGCTCGATGAAGCACTCGTCAAAGCGCACCCGGTGCGCCACGAACCAGCGGCGCGCGGCCTCGCAGTAGACGCAGTGGTCGGACGAAAGCATCACGATGTCACCCGGCCCGGCCGCTGCGGCCATCCGCTCGCCCAGGGCGCGCTGCTGATGATCCCGCCACAGCTGCATGCCGGCAAACACAGCGCCTGCCAGCAACAGCGGTACCACCCACCCGCGGCGCGGGCGATCGCTCATCGAGCGTCGGGCGGTGCAGCGGTGTCTGCCTTTTGGCCCAGCTTGCTCTCGGTGCCATCCAGCAACTTGCGGATGTTCGCGCGATGCCGCCACACCACCAGCGCCGCAATCACGATGCAGGCAATGGTCACGGGACCGAAGCCCCAGATCAGCCACTGATAAAACGGCGCGAACACCGCCGCGGTGATGGCCGCGAGCGACGAATAGCGCGAGAAGTACGCCACGATCGTCCAGCTGGCCAGCGTGGCCAGCCCGAGGATCGGGTTCAGGCCCATCAGCACACCGGCACCGGTGGCCACTCCCTTGCCGCCCTTGAAGCGGAAGAACACCGGCCACAGGTGGCCCAGAAATGCGCCGACGCCGACCATCGCCGCCGTGGTTTCATCGAGGCCATAAGGCGCGCCGAATGCGATGACCGCCCACACCGGCACGAAGCCCTTGAGCGCATCGAGCAGCAAGGTGAGCAACGCCGCCAGCTTGTTGCCCGAGCGCAGCACGTTGGTCGCACCCGGATTGCCCGAGCCGTACGCGCGCGGATCCTCGAGCCCCATCAGGCGACTGACCACCACCGCGAACGCGATCGAACCGATGAGGTATCCCAGCAAGGCGGCGATCAGGGGCAAGGGCAACTCCAGGGACAGGCAGTGTGGGTGGACGGCGGCGCGAATTCTGCGCTCGTCACATGAACAGTCGGCTTCAGCGCTGAGACCTCGACGGTCCCTGAGGCCCCCCGGCTCCGCCGATGCCGCACTGCACGGGGCGTGCGCCCAGCAGCGTGACCAGCACCTTGGGATCGATGCCCACCAGGTAGCCACGGCGCCCGCCATTGATGTAGATCAGCGGCAGCTCGAGCACCGTGGATTCGACATACACCGGCATGGCCTTGCGCGTGCCAAAAGGCGATGTGCCGCCCACCTGATAACCGCTGTGACGCTCGGCCACCTCGGGCTTGCAGTTCTGAACCTTCTTCGCGTTGATCTGGCGCGCCAGGTTCTTGGTGCTGACCTGCATGTCGCCATGCATCAGCACGATGAGCGGCTGCGCAGTGTCGTCTTCCATCACCAGGGTCTTGACCACCTGGTGCTCGTCGACCGCCAGTTGGCGCGACGACTCGGCTGTGCCCCCGTTGTCGACGTAGTCGTAGACGTGTTCGGAATAGAACACCGCGCGGCGCTTGAGCAGCTGCGTGGCGGGGGTTTCGCTGACGTGTTCTTTGCGGGACATGGGCTCAGGTGCGAAAGCGCTCGAGCGCCTCGCCGGTGACGCGGCAGATGCGCCAGTCAGGCATGACGGTGGCGCCCATTTTTTCGTACAGCTCGATGGCGCGCGCGTTCCAGTCGAGCACGCTCCACTCGAAGCGGCCGCACTCGCGCTCCACGGCCATGCGCCCGACGCGACCAACCAGCGCGCTGCCCACGCCCAGCCGGCGGTGGGCGGGCTTGACGTACAGGTCTTCCAGGTACAGCCCGGGCTGAGCCAGAAACGTGGAAAACGTGGTGAAGAACAAGGCAAAGCCGACCACCTCGCCAGCCACTTCGGCCACCAGGGCCTCGACGACCGGACGCTCGCCAAACAAGTGCGGACGCAGCTTCTCGGGCGTGACCTGCAACAGGTGGGTCAGGTGCTCGAATTCGGCGAGTTCGCGAATCATCGCGACGATCGGAACGACGTCGCGCAATTCGGCACCACGGATCGAAAAGGCATCTGGTGCGGGTGAGTTCATGCCCACATTCTCGACTGTGCGACCAGCGGCCGGCGACGCCTTGGCGCCACAGGTCGCGTGAGACAATCGGACCATCTAAATCGCACGGAAAAACCACCGTCATGGACACCGAACAGATCAATGCGATTGGCCATCAACTGGCCGATCTGAGCCAGCGCACGATCGACCTCCGGGGGTATCTTTGACTACGATCGCAAAGCTCTGCGACTGAACGAAGTCAATGCCGCGCTCGAAAACCCGAGCGTGTGGAACGAGCCCAAGCGGGCACAGGAACTGGGGCGCGAAAAGCGCACGCTGGAAGCGGTGGTCAACACCATCGACCACCTCACCAGCAACCTGGCGGACAACACCGAGTTGTTCGACATGTCCAAGGCCGAAGGCGACATCGACGGCATCCAGGCGATGCAAGCCGAGACCGCCAAGCTCGAGGAAACGGTGGCGCAGCTCGAGTTCCGCCGCATGTTCAACAACCCGGCTGACCCGAGCAACTGCTTCATCGACATTCAGGCCGGTGCCGGCGGCACCGAGGCGTGCGACTGGGCCGGCATGCTGCTGCGGCAGTACCTCAAGTACTGCGAGCGCAAGGGCTTCAAGGCCACGCTCGAAGACGAAACCGCGGGCGACGTGGCCGGCATCAAGAGCGCGACCATCAAGGTCGAGGGCGAGTACGCCTTCGGTCTGTTGCGCACCGAAACCGGCGTGCACCGTCTGGTGCGCAAGAGTCCGTTCGACTCGGCTGGCGGACGCCACACCAGCTTTGCCAGCCTGTTCGTGTACCCCGAGGTCGACGATTCGATCGAGATCGACATCAACCCTGCGGATGTGCGCACCGACACCTTCCGCGCCAGCGGCGCCGGCGGCCAGCACATCAACAAGACCGACTCGGCCGTGCGCCTGACGCACATCCCCACGGGCATCGTGGTGCAGTGCCAGGACGGACGCAGCCAGCACAGCAACCGTGACGTGGCGTGGAAACGTCTGCGCTCGCGGCTGTTCGACCACGAAATGCGCAAGCGCATGGAAGAGCAGCAAAAGCTCGAGGACACCAAGACCGATGTGGGCTGGGGTCACCAGATCCGCAGCTACGTGCTCGACCAGAGCCGTATCAAGGACCTGCGCACAGGCTACGAAGTCTCGGCCACCCAGAAGGTGCTCGATGGCGACCTGGATCCCTTCATCGAAGCCAGTCTGAAGCAAGGCGTCTGACCATGCGCGAAAGCACCGCTCCTGTGATCCACCGCGGTGACTACACCGCACCGGCGTTCTGGATCAAGACCGTCGATCTCACGTTCGACCTCGACGCGGCGCGCACGCTGGTCACCAGCCGCATGCAGCTCGAGCGCAACCCGGGCGTGCCGGAGCAGGCGCTGCGGCTGCATGGCGACGACCTGACGGTGCTGCGCGTACTGGTCAATGGCGAGAGCGTGTCGTTTCGGCATGACGCCGGAATGCTGGTGGTCGAGGGGCTGCCCGAGGGGGCGTTCACGCTCGAGATCCGCAACACCTGCGCGCCCGACAAGAACACGCAGCTGTCGGGCCTGTACACCTCGAGCGGCGGGCTGTTCACGCAGTGCGAGGCCGAGGGCTTCCGGCGCATCACCTACTTCCTTGACCGGCCCGACGTGATGGCGGTGTTCACCGTCACGCTGCGCGCCAGCAAGGCGGCCTACCCGGTGCTGCTGAGCAACGGCAATCTGCTCGAGCAGACTGACCTTGACGGCGGCCGTCACCAGGCCATCTGGCACGACCCCTTCCCCAAACCGAGTTACCTGTTCGCGCTGGTGGCCGCCGATCTGGTGGCACGCGAGCAGCGCATCCGCACACGCGCCGGGCGCGATCACCTGCTGCAGGTGTACGTGCGGCGCGGCGATCTCGACAAGACCGAACACGCGATGAATTCGCTGATCGCCAGCGTGGTGTGGGACGAGGCGCGCTTCAAGCTGCCGCTGGATCTGGAGCGCTTCATGATCGTGGCGGTCGGCGACTTCAACATGGGCGCCATGGAGAACAAGGGGTTGAACATCTTCAACACCAAGTTCGTGCTGGCCAGCCCGGCCACCGCCACCGACATCGACTACAGCGGCATCGAAAGCGTGGTCGGCCACGAGTACTTCCACAACTGGACCGGCAACCGCATCACCTGCCGCGACTGGTTCCAGCTCAGCCTGAAAGAAGGCCTGACAGTCTTTCGCGATCAGGAATTCAGCATGGACATGGCCGGCAGCGACACCGCCCGTGCCGTCAAGCGCATCGAGGATGTGCGCCAGCTGCGCCAGCTGCAGTTTCCCGAGGACGCGGGCCCGATGGCGCACCCGGTGCGCCCGGACAGCTATCAGCAGATCAACAACTTCTACACGGCCACCGTCTACGAAAAAGGCGCCGAGGTCGTGCGCATGATGCAAACGCTGGTCGGCCGCGACGGCTTCGCTCGCGGCATGACGCTGTACTTCGAGCGCCACGACGGCCAGGCCGTGACCTGCGATGACTTCGCGCAGGCCATCGCCGACGCCAACCCGGCCAGCGAACTGGCCTTGCAGCTTGAACAGTTCAAGCGCTGGTACGCGCAAGCCGGAACGCCGCATCTGCGCGCCGCCGGCAGCTACAACGCGGCCGAACGCACCTACACGCTGACGGTCGAGCAGTCGGCCGCGGGGGGCGAGCCCTTCGTGGTGCCGCTGGCGGTCGGCCTGGTGTCGCGCGACGGCCGGGCGCTGCCGCTGCGGCTGGCCGGCGAGGACGCCGCCGCGCCGCTCGAGCGCGTGCTGGTGCTCAACGCCACGCGCAGCAGCCACACCTTCATCGACATCGACTGCGAGCCGGTGCCGTCACTGCTGCGCGGTTTTTCGGCGCCGGTGATCCTCAGCGACGCCCTGGGCGACGCCGATCTGCTGGTGCTGCTGCGGCACGACAGCGACGCCTTCAACCGCTGGGAGGCCGCACAGCGTCTGGCGCTGAACCGCTTGCTGGCCGCCGCGCAATCCGACGCGCCGCTGGTGCTCGACACCGGCTTCATCGAGGCAATGCGCGACACCCTGCGTCATCCGGCGCTCGACGCAGCCTTCAAGGAACTGGTGCTGACGCTGCCCAGCGAGTCGTACGTGGCCGACATGCTCGACGTGGTCGACCCGCAGCGCATCCACACCGCCCGCGAAGCGATGCGCTCGCAGCTGGCCACCGCGCTGCGCGATGACTGGGTGTGGGCGTTCGAAGCCCATCAGGTCACCGGCGGCTACTCGCCGGATCCGGTGTCGTCGGGCCGGCGCGCGCTGGCCAACCTGGCGCTGTCGATGCTGTGTCTGGACGCGGGCGCGCAAGGCGATGCCATCTGGCCCGGGCGCGCCTACCAGCGCTTCAAGGACGCGGCCAACATGACCGACCGCATCGGCGCACTCGCAGCCCTGGTCAATTCACATGCCGAGCTGGCAGCGCCTGCGCTGGAGCGCTTTCATGCGCTGTTCAAGGACGAACCGCTGGTCATCGACAAGTGGTTTGCCATGCAGGCCACCGCGCCCGAATCCGAAGGCCGCGTGTTTGCCCGCGCACAGCAGTTGCTGCAGCACCCCGACTTCTCGATTCGCAACCCGAACCGCGCTCGCAGCCTGATCGCGGCGCTGTGCATGATGAACCCGGCCGCCTTCCACCGCACCGATGCGGCCGGCTACGTGTTCTGGGCCGATCGGGTGCTTGAGCTCGATGCGGTGAACCCGCAACTCGCCGCGCGCATGTCGCGCATCATGGACCGCTGGAGCCGCCTGGCCGAGCCCTACCGCAGCGCGGCCCGCGAAGCCTTGAGCCGCGTCGCGGCCAAGCCCGATTTGTCGAGCGACGTGCGGGAAATCATCTCGCGCGCGCTGCTCGACTGAAGGAAACACGATGAGCAAAAGCATCAGCCTGACGCAGTACCTGCTCGAGCAGCAGCGCCAGCACGACAACATCCCCGCGCAGCTTCGGCTGCTGATCGAGGTGGTGGCGCGCGCGTGCAAGCGCATCAGCATCAGCGTCAACAAGGGCGCGCTGGGCGACGTGCTGGGCAGCGCTCACACCGAGAACGTGCAAGGCGAGGTGCAAAAGAAGCTCGACATCATCGCCAACGAGGTGCTGATCGAAGCCAACGAGTGGGGCGGTCACCTGGCCGCCATGGCCAGCGAGGAGATGGAAGACATCTACCCGGTGCCCAACCGCTTTCCGCAAGGCGAATACCTGCTGCTGTTCGACCCGCTCGACGGCTCGAGCAACATCGACGTGAACGTGAGCATCGGCACCATCTTTTCGGTGCTCAAGCGCGACGAGTCAGACGGCGCCGTGGGTGCCAACGAGTTCTTGCAACCCGGGCGCCAGCAGGCGGCCGCCGGCTACTGCGTTTATGGCCCGCAAACCACGCTGGTGCTGACCGTGGGCGCCGGCGTGGTGATGTTCACACTCGACCGCGAGCAAGGCTCTTTCGTGCTGACGCAAGACGAGGTGCAAATTCCCGAAGACACCCAGGAATTCGCCATCAACATGAGCAACATGCGCCACTGGGCGCCGCCCATGAAGCACTACATCGACGAGTGTCTGGCCGGCAAGGATGGCGTGCGCGGCAAGAACTTCAACATGCGCTGGATTGCCAGCATGGTGGCCGATGTGCACCGCATCCTGTGCCGCGGCGGCATCTTCATCTACCCGTGGGACAAGCGCGAGCCCGAAAAGGCCGGCAAGCTGCGGCTGATGTACGAAGCCAACCCCATGGGCTTCATCGTCGAACAAGCCGGCGGCGCAGCCACCAACGGACAGCAACGCATTCTGGACATCGCGCCCGACTCGCTGCACCAACGCGTGAGCGTGATGCTCGGCTCGAAGAACGAAGTCGAGCGCGTGACCCGCTATCACCAGGAGGCCCGCTGAGCGACCCCGCCCCCTATAATTTGGGGCTTCGCCGGTGTAGCTCAGTTGGTAGAGCAGCTCATTCGTAATGAGAAGGTCGAGGGTTCGACTCCTTTCTCCGGCACCAATCAGATCACGTGACAGTGCAGCCGTCCCCAGGGGCGGCTTTTTTCTGCGCGCTGCGGTTGTGTCGAATGCAGCCGCGGCGCACAGTGGCCTTGACGCACCCGCTCATCAAAGTCCCGCCCTCAAGCGACGGCGGGTACAGCGGCACCACAACAAATCACCAACTCGGCCCACGCTTGCGCTAACGTTGGCGCAGTGCAGCACGCATGTTGGACTGCGTCGCATCTTCAGGAGTCACCAGCCCATGAGCGTCCCCCACCCTCTGCAAAGCGACGAGCCGACCTTCGGCCACGACATGCGCCCGCTCTACAACCTGGTGTATTGCAGCCGCTCCACCGTGGACGAAGCGGGACTGCAAGCCATCCTCGCCACCGCCAAGCGGTGCAACCCGTTGCATGGCGTCACCGGATTGCTGGTGTTTGGCGGCGGGATTTTTTTCCAGTGGCTGGAAGGCCCGCGAGCCGCGGTCACTCGGCTGATGGACAACCTGAAGGGCGACCCTCGCCACGGCAACATCGTGATCCTGAGCGAGCTCGAAGAGGTGCGCGAGCGGCTGTTCCCTGACTGGGACATGGAACTGGTCACGACCGATGACATCCGCGGCGTGCTGGCAGATGCCAGGGACGAGGCCACAGACCCGAAGAATGCCGAGGCTCTGGCCCACTTGTTGGACCAGCTCGATTCGGGCGAGCTTCGCGAGCTCAGCCCCGCCTGAGTCCGAGCCTTATCCCCAATCGGGGGGATTTCCCAGCCGCACACGCTTGAACACACTGCCCTCCTTCGCCACCACGTGGCGTCATCGGAGGGCACGGGATGTCAGCGGGCGGGCAATCGACAGGGGTCACATCGGACGTCGTCGGGACGGCTCCTGCTGCGGCTCTGCAGGCTCTTTGCATCGTGGCGCGCTTGCATCATGTGCCAGCCGACGCACTCACTTTGGCACATCAGCTGGGCTGGTCGGCGAGCCACGCGCCCGGCACCGCTGACCTGCTGCTCGCAGCGCGCGAACTGGGACTGAAGGCGCGGCACAGCCGCAGCACAGCCGATCGCCTCAGTCTCGCGGCCCTGCCCGCGCTGGCGGTGCTGCGCACCGAGGGTGAACTCAGCGCACAGCGCATCGTGGTTCTCGCCCAATGCGACGGCCAGCGTGTGCTGCTGCAAGATCCCGCAGCTCCGGGCGCCACTCCGTCGATTGAACCCCTGGACGTGTTTGCCGCGCGCTGGACCGGCGAGCTGATCCTGATCGCGAGCCGCGCCTCACTGGCCGGCGAGCTGGCTCGATTCGACTTCAGCTGGTTCGTGCCCAGTCTGGTCAAGTACCGTCGGCTGCTGGGCGAAGTGCTGCTGATCAGCTTGTTCCTGCAGCTGTTTGCCTTGGTCAGCCCGCTGTTCTTTCAGGTGGTGATGGACAAGGTGCTGGTGCACCGCGGTCTGACCACGCTCGATGTGCTGGTCGTCGGGCTGGTGATCGTGGTGGTGTTCGAAAGCGTCCTGAGCGCACTGCGCACCTATGTGTTCAGTCACACCACCAGCCGCATCGACGTGGAACTGGGCGCGAAGCTGTTTCGCCATCTGGTGCAGCTGCCGCTGGCGTACTTTCAGGCGCGCCGCGTGGGCGACTCGGTGGCGCGCGTGCGCGAGCTCGAGCACATCCGCAACTTCCTCACCGGCAGCACGCTCACGCTGCTGCTCGACGTGATGTTTTCGGGCGTGTTCATCGCGGTGATGCTGCTCTATAGCGTGCCGCTCACACTGATCGTGCTGACGTCGCTGCCGCTGTATGTGGGCCTGAGTCTGGCGGTCGTGCCGCTGCTGCGCTCGCGCTTGAACGACAAGTTCGCCCGCGGCGCCGAGAACCAGGCGCTGCTGGTCGAGGCTGTCGCGGGCATACAGACGGTCAAGGCCGGCGCGCTGGAGCCCGTCATGTCGCGGCGCTGGAACGAACAGCTCGCGGCCTATGTGTCGGCGAGCTTTCGCGCGCAAACGCTGGCCAGCGTGGCCCACGAGGCCGTGGGCCTGATCGGCAAACTGATCAACGCGGCCACGCTTTGGTACGGCGCGCACCTGGTGATGGACGGGCGGCTCACGGTGGGCATGTTCGTGGCCTTCAACCTGTTTGCCGGGCGTGTCAGCCAGCCGGTGATGCGCATGGCGCAGATGTGGACCGACTTCCAGCAAACCGGCATCTCGATGGCGCGGCTGGGCGATGTGCTCAACGCGCGCACCGAGGTGCCACCCAGCCACGCCGCGCAGCTGCCGCCCGTCAGGGGCCGGATCACGCTCGACGAAGTGAGCTTTCGCTATCGTTCTGAAGCCTCTCCAGCACTGAACGGAGTCAGCCTGGACATCCAACCCGGTGAGGTGATCGGCGTCGTCGGCCGCTCGGGCTGCGGCAAGAGCACGCTGACGCGGCTGGTGCAGCGGTTGCACACGCCCGAGCATGGCCGCGTGCTGATCGACGGCATCGACATCGCGCTGGTCGATGCCGCACAGTTGCGCCGGCAGATCGGCGTGGTCCTGCAAGACAACTGGCTGTTTCACCGCAGCGTGCGCGAGAACATCGCCATCTCCGACCCGGCCGCTCCCATCGAGCAGGTGGTGCACGCAGCCCGGCTGGCCGGCGCACACGACTTCATTTCGCAGCTGCCCGAGGGCTACGACACGCTGGTGGGCGAACAGGGCGCCAGCCTGTCGGGCGGTCAGCGCCAGCGCATCGCGATTGCGCGCGCGCTGTTCAGCCAGCCGCGCATCCTGATCCTCGATGAAGCCACCAGCGCGCTCGATTACGAGAGTGAGGCCGTCATCCAGCGCAACATGGCCGCCATCTGCCAAGGCCGCACGGTGCTGCTGATCACACACCGTCTGAGCACGCTGCGCCAGGCCCACCGCATCGCAGTGATGGACGGCGGGCGGCTCGTCGATCTGGGCACGCACGCCCAGCTGATGGCGCGATCGCAAGGCCTTTACGCGCACCTGTGGCGTTTGCAGGAAGGTGCAGCCGGCGGTCCACCCGCACACGCCACATCCACGCCGCAGGCCTGCTGATGAACGCGCCCCACCCTGCCGCCACGTCGCACCCGCTGCGCGAGCTGCTGCGCCGCTACCGCGCCATCTTCGGTGCCGCCTGGCAGCACCGTCATGAACTCGCCGGCCCGACGCGCCACACGGATGAAGCCGCCTTTTTGCCCGCTGCGCTCAGCCTGCAGGAAACGCCGGTCCATCCTGCGCCGCGCCGCTTCGCGCTGGCGATCTGCGCGTTGTTCGTGGCGGCGCTGGCGTGGGCGTGCCTGGGCCACGTCGACATCGTGGCGGTGGCGCACGGGCGCATCGTGGTGAGCGAACGGACCAAGACGCTGCAACCGCTCGAGACCAGCGTGGTGCGTCAGGTGCGGGTCAAAGACGGCGACACGGTGCACGCCGGTCAGGTGCTGGTGGAACTCGACGCCACCAACGCCGAGGCCGATGGCGCCACGCTGGCCGAGCAATGGCGAGCTGCCGCGTCGGACGAGCGACGCAGCTCGGCGATGCTGGCCGCACTGGAGCGCAACCGCCCGCCGGTGCTCGACACGACCACGGGCGACGCCGCCGGCCGCGACATCGAGCCACCCGACCCCTTTGCGCGCAGCCAGCTTCTGGCCGAATGGGCCGACGTGAGTGCGCATCTGGCCCGGCTGCAATCTGAAGTGGCCAGGCGCGATGCACAGGTCGCCACCGCGCGCGCCGCCATCGCACGGCTCGATGCCACGCTGCCGCTTGCACGCCAGCGCGAGGCCGACGTCAAAGGGCTCAGCGCGCAGGGCTTCATGTCGGGCCACGCGGGGCAGGACCGCGAGCGCGAACGCATCGTCATCGAGCAAGACCTGCTGACCGAGCGCGCGCGGCTGGCCGAAGCGCTGGCCGCGCAGCGCGAAAGCGCCGATGCGCGCGCCGCCTATCTGGCCGAAACACGCCGCGCGCTGAACGACCGCCTGGCGCAGGCCGCGCTCAAGCGCCAGCAGCTCACGCAGGAGCGCAGCAAGGCCGAGCAGCGCCGGCGCCTGACGCAGCTGGTGGCGCCGGTCGATGGCACCGTGCAGCAAGTGGCGGTGCACACCGAAGGCGGCGTGGTCACGCCCGCGCAGGTGCTGATGGTGATCGTGCCGCGCGATGCGCAAGTCACCGCCGAAGTCGTGATCGACAACAAGGACATCGGCTTCGTCAACGCCGGCCAACCCGCCGTCATCAAGCTCGAGACCTTTGCGTACACGCGCTATGGCACGGTCGCCGCCACCGTCAGCCGCGTGAGTGCCGATGCGGTGACCGACGACAAGCGCGGCGCCATTTTTCCGGCGGTGCTCGCGCTGCAGCAGACCCACCTCGACGTCGACGGCAAGCGCATTGGCCTGAGCCCCGGCATGAACCTCAGCGCCGAAATCGCCACCGGTCAGCGCCGCGTGATCGATTACCTGCTCAGCCCCGTGCGTCAGTCGCTGGGCGAAAGTCTGCGGGAGCGCTGATGCGCCTGCTGGTCGTTCATCAGAACTTTCCCGGTCAGTTCGCTCACCTGGTGAGCGAGTGGGCCGCCCGCCCCGGCTGGGAGGTGCGCGGCCTGGGCCGCCACACGGCACCGGGCTTGCCGGGTTTTGATGCCCTGCTGCGCCACACCCCGACGCGCAGCGTGCGCAGCGATCAACACCCCTACCTGCGGCAAATGGAAGCGGCCACGCTCAACGGCCAGTCGGCGCTGCGCGCGATGCTGGCACTGCGTCGGAGCGGCTACACGCCCGATGTGATCGTGGCCCACCCCGGCTGGGGCGACACGCTCTACGCCAAGGATGCGTTTCCCGACGCGCGGCTGGTGCATCTGTGCGAGTGGTACTACAGCGCCGACGGTGCGGACATGGGATTCGACCCCGAATTCCCGATCCGCCTGGATGCCCGTGCCCGCATCCGCAACTGGAACGCGCTGCACACACTCAACCTCACACAGTGCGACGCTGCGATCACGCCCACGCGTTGGCAGAAAAGTCGCCACCCGGCACTGTTTCAGCCGCGACTGCAGGTGCAGCACGAAGGCATCGCCACCCACAACCTTGCGCCCGATCCACAAGCCACCGTGACCACGCCCAGCGGCGTGCTGCTGCGTGCGGGCGACCCCGACCGCCCGGTGATCACCTACGTGGCGCGCCACCTCGAGCCGTACCGCGGCTTTCACATCTTCATGCGCGCGCTCGAGCACATCCAGCGGTTGGATGCGCGCTGCCACGCCGTGATCGTGGGCGCCGACGGCGTCGGCTACGGTAGCGCGCCACCGCGCATCGGCAATCGCCCCGCGGCACCGCACTGGCGCGCGCTCCTGCTCGACCAGGTGCGGCTCGACGCCACGCGCACGCACTTCATGGGCACACTGCCGCGCGATCGCTACCTGCGCGTGCTGCAGGTCTCGAGCGCCCACGTGTACCTGACCTACCCTTTCGTGCTGAGCTGGTCGATGCTCGAAGCCATGGCCTGCGGCGCCCCGCTGGTGGCCAGCGACACCGCTCCCGTGCGCGAGGTGCTGCAAGACGGCGCCAACGCCCGGCTGGTGGACTTCTTCGACGCTCAAGCGCTCGCCGAAGCGACCCTGGCCGTGATGCGTGGCGACACCTCGACAGCCCGCCGACGCCGGCAGGCGATGGCCGATGTGCAGCGCTATTCCATCGAGGCGGGGGTGCGGGGGTATGACCGGGTGCTGGGGGTGGGTGGCGAGGCCGAACCTGTCGGCGTTGGGGCACGAGAGGGGTTGATGAAGGAGGCGTTGTGGTGATTTGTGGAACACGAATAGCGGGCACGGCGCTGGTGGTCTTGCTGGCGCTGGGGATGTCTGGCTGCGAGCGCTGGCGGCTCGATCAGCAGATGGACGTGCTGTGCAAACAGGACGGTGGGATCAAGGTCTATGAGACGGTGACGTTGCCGGCGAGTGAGTTCAGCAATGTGGGACAGCCCTTGGCGCGCTATGCCCAGCAAGCGACAGCCACCGAGGATCGGCTTGGTCCGGACTATCGGTTTGTACTGAACCGGGAAGCCTTGGTTGGCCCACAGGCAAACGCCCAAAAAGGTGAAGGCCAGCTTATGCGCATTCACAACGCGATCTATCGACGATCAGATGGTCGCCTGCTCGGAGAACAAATCTGGTACTCGCGCAGCGGCGGCGACTGGTTCACCTTTGGGTTTCAACCTAGCGGTAAGTCGTGCCCCGATTTCAGCCGTGACGTAGCCCAGGAAGTCTTTCGTAGAGGGGAGTGATCGTGTCAACAGTTTCCCAGTACAGCGTGTATGCCCAAGCGGCTTTGGCTTCATACGCCACAGGCCTTGCGCCCGGAGCCTCGAACATCGTCGTGAGATATCAGGATCAGTCTGTCGGGATGTCCTTTTCCCAGGCATCTGCCTTCGACGCGACCTGGGCTGTCCTGGAGCAATCCGCTCCAGACCCAAACGGCTTCTCAGCCGTCCTGTTCCAGCGCAAGAACGCTGACGGCCAAGCCACCGGCGAAAAAGTCCTTGCCATCGCTGGCACGGACCCGGGAAGCCTCGGCGACCTGATTGCCGACTTCATCAACGTCGGATTGCTGGGCACGGTTGGCAACATGGCCCAGTACCGCTCACTCGAAACATTCCACGCCCACCTCGTCAGCACCGGCCTGATCGGTACTGGCGAGCAAGTCGTCCTCACCGGCCACAGCCTGGGCGGCTTCCTGGCGCAGGCCTTAACGGCACAGCACCTTGAGTCGGTGTCGGCGGCATACACCTACAACGCGCCTGGGTTCGGCGTGCTCGACGAGTTACCGCGGTTTCTCGGGCTGGTGGACACCCGTGCTGCTTCCAAGATCACCAACATCCACGCGACAGACGGCCCGTCGTTCGCGGCGGGCTACGGCACGCTGTTGGGAGAAGCCGTGTCGGTGCGCATCGAAGCAGATTCGGTCAACCCTTTGAGCAACCACCTGGTCGGCCGACTGGCCGACGCGCTGGCGGTGCAAGACCTTTTGGCCCGGCTCGACCCGACGCTGACGATCAGCGCCGCTAACGCCATGATTCAGGCAGCCAGCGACCGCAACGGCAACTCGCTTGAGTCCTTGCTGGACGGCGTGCGCCGCTTGTTGATGGGGCCATTGATCACGCCCACGCCTGACGACGATCGAAACGCGCTCTACGCCAACCTCCTCACCCTCACCGCCCAGGACGCCCATGGCGCCTACACGCACCCGGCAGTCGCCACCCTCGCCTCCCGCCTGCGCATCGACCTCGGCGGCGCGGGTTTGGCGGCCACGGCGCGCAACGATTTCAGCGCGCTGGTCAGCCTGATCAGCCTGAGCCCGCTGGTGCTGAGTGCGGCCGACGCGGCGGGGCGGTCGGCGCTGGATTCGGTGCTGCAAGGGGCCTGGGGTGATGCTTGGGGCGAGTGGCAGGCGGATCGGGACGCGGTGGCTGCCGGGCGCGTGGCCGAGAACCACAGCGATGCGTGGCTGGCCGACCGCGCGCTGCTGCTGGAGGCGGCGGTGGACTTCAACACGTCGGGGCGGACCGCGGGCGCGGGTTTGCCGACCGATCGCTACGTGGACCTGGCGTGGCGCGATGGCTCCAACGTGGCGCATGCGCTGCTGGTGGGCGGGCCGCTGGCGCAGCCGCTCGATGCATTCGAGATCCTTCCCACGCAGCGCGTGGCGTTCGGCGGCGACGCGGACGATGCGCTCACAGGCACGGCCAACGCCGAGGGCGATCACCTGTACGGCGGCGCCGGCAACGACACCGTGATCGGGCTGGCGGGCGACGATGTGCTCGAAGGCAACACGGGCGATGACTTGATCGATGGCGGCGAAGGCAGCGACTGGCTGCGCGGTGGTGCGGGCGCCGACACGCTGGACGGCGGCAGTGGCGCAAGCAGCGACACGCTGGCCGGCGGCGCGGGTGCCGACCTGTACCGCATCGGTGCCAACGCGGGTTTCGACATCATCGTGACCAGCGACGCGGGCGACCGGCTCGAGCTGGACGGCCGGGTGCTCGACGGCAGCGGCACGCTGCTGGCCAGCACCGGTGGGATCGCCGTGTGGCGCGACACCAGCAACGCGAGCGCCGGCACCATCACCTACAGCCTGAACACCGCCACGCACGAGCTCACGGTGCGCGGCGACGGCAGCACGGTGCGGGTGCTCGATTTCGAATCTGGCGATCTCGGCATCGCCGCGTCGGCAAGCGCGCCCGCAGGCCCCGCCAACACCACCTTGTTTGCCGATCTGGGCGGCGGCGCCTACAGCGGCGGCTGGCGCGATGACGGCTTTGGCGCACCGGCCGGCGTGTCCGAGCACCTGATCCACTTCAACCAGGCGCAAACCGCGTTCGGGCCCACGTCCTTGCGCATCGACACACGCGGCGGCGACGACTGGATCGAAGGCGGCGCGGGTATCAGTGCCGTGCCGCTGCACGTCACCGCGGGCAGCGGCGATGACGCCATCTACGCCGGATCCACGCAAACGCTGGCCGAGTTGCTGACCATTCAGGATGCCACCGCGGCCAGCGGCCGGTCCGACCTGCTGCTCGATGGGGGCGCCGATGACGACCGCGTGTTCGGCGGGGCCGGCGACGATGCGCTGTTCGGAGGCGACGGCAACGACACGCTGGCCGGCGGCGCCGGGCGCGATGTGATCTTCAGCGACGGCGATTCGGGCCAGCGGCTGGCCGACGCGAGCGACGGCTTCACCAGCGCGCGCTGGGTGGCCGGCGACAACACGGCCGGCGCCACGCTGTACTTCAACGGCTACGCGCGGTTCGGCGTCATCAACCAGTACGCCCCGGGCAGCGCCTCCCCCGTCCGCAGCGACGTGCAGTTCTACAACTGGCAGTACGGTCTCGAGAGCACCGACTTCACGCCGCTGGGCGCGCTCGATGGCGTGGCGCTGGCCGCGGGCGACTACCTTGCCGGCTGGGCGGTCTATGCCGACGGCCGCTTCGACGGCCACGTGGCGCAAATCGGCGCGCCCGATCCGCAGCCCGGCGTGTACTTCAACACCAACCGCCACAACGGCGACGACGTGGTGTTTGCCGGCTCGGGCAACGACCTCGTGAACGCCGGTGGCGGCGACGACTACGTTGACGCGGGCAGCGGCAACGACGTGGTCAGCGGCTACCAGGGCAACGACCAAATTTACGGTGGCACCGGCAACGACACGCTGCTGGGCGACGCCAACTCGCAAGACGACCGGCCGGCCGAGGCGTTTCTGGGCGCCGAATACCGCCACTACGCGCTCGACCCCGGCCGGCCTGATCAGGCACACGGCAATGACTACCTCGATGGCGGGGACGGCAACGACCGGCTCGAGGGCAACGGTGGCGACGATGTGCTGATCGGCGGGCGCGGCAACGACACGCTGATTGGTGACGAGTCGCGCCTGGTCAACGGCCAGCCCATGGCCGACGAATACGCCGGCAGCGACTGGATCGACGCCGGCGAGGGCAACGACATTGCCCTGGGTGGCGCGCACGATGACTACATCGCCGGCGGCCTGGGCAACGACACGCTGTACGGCGACAACGCCTACGCCGACAACCTGCCCGGCGCGGGGCGGATCACGGCAGCCGGACGCGACACACTCGAAGGCGGTGCCGGCACCGACCTGCTCTTGGGCGAAGGCGGCGATGACGTGCTGCTGGGTGGCGATGGAAACGACCAGCTCGAAGGCGATGGCGCGGCCACGCGGCTGCGCGCCGAACTGCACGGCAACGACGTGCTCGATGGCGGCACCGGCGACGACTCACTGTGGGGCGGTGGCGGCGCCGATGTGCTGCGCGGCGGCGACGGCAACGACTGGCTGGCCGGCGAAGACCAGCGCACCGTCTCGGCCACCACCACGCTGAGTGGCAACGACACCCTGTGGGGTGGCGCCGGGGCCGACACGCTGATCGGCGGCACGGGCGACGACGTGCTGGTCGGTGGCTCGGGCGCCGACATGCTCTACGGCGGTAGCGGCGCCGATGTCTACGTCTACAACGTGGGCGACGGCAGCGACACCCTGATCGATGACAGCGGCGGCGTTCCCGGCGGCGACGAGCTGCGCTTTGGTGTCGGCATTAAGGCAGACAGCGTGGGCTTCGTTCGCGCCAACGGCGACCTGATCCTGACGCTGGCGAACTCGCCCGACCAGCTCACGCTGCGTGGCTGGCTGTCGGG
>CANBSV010000003.1 GCA_947372225.1 Burkholderiales bacterium
TTGTAAGCGCACAGCCACGGCAGATAGTGGTCGGTCACCAGCCAACACAGGCCGATCAGGATCAGGCCGAAAAGCTCCAGCAAATTCGTGATCAAAGCGGACCCAGGCTAAAAGAAGCCGTCCACAGGCAAATGTCCCACCACCTTCGCGCCAGGAGCCACCAAGGTGACCCAGCTGGCCTGTCGCGACAACAGCGGCAAAAAGCGCAAATCACTGGCAGGCTTCCCCGCAGCAACTGCTGCGGCCTGAACATCTGCAGCGACATGCGGGTACTTCGCCAGCAGACCAGCCACCGGCTTGGCCTTGCGCCAGGCCGCATCGGCTTGACTTGCATAGTCGCGCCAGTATTTGGGCAGTGCGGCCAGCGGCACTCCCGCCAAACCCAGGTCGATCGTGCGCAGTTGCTCACTCGGATCGTCCGGCTTGACGACCGCCATCAAACGCGGCCCCCGCCAGGGCAGTTCGCGCAGGGGCGCTGGGGCCTCGGGCAGCAAAGACTCATCGATCTCGTTGGCAGTGACCAGTCTCAACAGATCGACCTCAAAGACCAATGCCACAGGACGCGCTGAAGCCACGCTGTGCAGGCCGTAGGCCAACGCGCCCAACTGAAGCAAGCCGATGACGCTCAGGTCGCGTAACAACTCAGCTCGAGACTT
Organism: Burkholderiales bacterium; assembly: GCA_947372225.1. Lineage (GTDB taxonomy): Bacteria > Pseudomonadota > Gammaproteobacteria > Burkholderiales > Burkholderiaceae_C > PBB1. The sequence goes on from CANBSV010000003.1 coordinate 657, forward strand.
GGATGGCCGAGCCACTACCAAAGTCAGCGCCGGGCCGACGACGACGTCGATGCCGACCAGCAATGCAAACACCGGCGTCACCTGGGTCATCGCAGAAAACGGCGCCGGATACCAGACCTGGAACACTAGCCATGCGGCCAAAGACGCGATCAATAGGCAGACACCGAGATGAATGGTCACGGCACGCAAGCGCGAAGGGGGTGGCGGGGCTTTCATGGGTCAGTCTCACTCACAGGTTCTTACGCTTGGCGTTGGCTAGTCAAAAAAGCGAAAAGACCGTCAAAGCGGTCTTTTCGTAGAGCAGAAGTCACGAAGAGGGTTCGGTCAAAGCGACCTCACCCGTCCACATCACCACCACAAGAGCGTCAGCCCTTGCACGAGCCTGGCAGAAACTTCGACGCGATCGTCGTCAAGGCGGTGCCGGCACCGATGGCTGCGGTGTTTCCGCAAACCCAGCGGTCAGGACCCGTACCGGCAGCGATGGCTGCACCAGCAGCAGTCGTCGGAACCAGCGACAGCGTCTGGCCATCGATGAGTGCATCGCCCGTACCTTGCGCGGTCACTGTGATGCCGCCGGCATCGTCGGTCGCCACTGACGCCACATACTTAGAGGTCGATGAAGCCGACTCGCAGCCCCAGTTGCCGGCAGTCGGGAGCGTCGTCGCAGATTGCGAAATTTCGGTGATCGCCGTGCGGCATGCCGATGCAGCCAGGATCACTTCAGAAACCTTCGCCTTTTTCGTGTAGTCCGAGTACGCCGGCAGCGCCACGGCGGCCAAGATGCCGATGATGGCAACGACGATCATCAGTTCGATGAGGGTGAAACCCTTTTGGATAGAACGGTTCATGGTCAATTCCTTGTTTCAGGTGGGTTGGGGGGTGGTAGCACGGAAGGAGTTGCAGGCGCCGTGCCAGCCGTTTCAGCGTGAATCCTGCTCGATTCGCGGAGGCAAGTGACGCTTTGGGTCACTAGCGGTGGCGCAAGTCGGTTGGCCGGTTGCACCTGCTGACATAAATTGTCAGAACAGCTCAATCCAGTCGCATCCGTTCGCCAGCCACCAGGGCCCGAATGCGGTGGGGCAATTCAAGGCGGGCGATGTCGGCCATCACCTGGTCCAGTTCACCAGGCTTGATGTGGCTGATGTGCACGTCGACGGGGCCCGCGAGTTGCCGCAGCTCGTGGCCCAGCGCCTCGGGGCACAGGTGGTGGCTGATGTGGGCCATGCGGGCGCCGTCGTTGCTGAAGGTGGTCTCGATCACGAGCCGAGCCACCCGCATGGCGCGCAGGCGCTGCCACAGCAGCGGGTTGGGGGCGGTATCTCCGGTGTAGACCCACCAGCCCGCCGCACCGCCATCGACTGCAAAGCCGACCGCCGGCACGCTGTGAACGGCACTCAGGACCTCGACACGGCGCTGCTCTAGGCCCAGCGTGAGCGTGTCGCCCACCGAGAAAGGCACGAGTTGCAGCGCCGGGCGCTCGGCGCTGGGCAGGCGCGTGAAGTCGGGCCAGATGACGCCGTTGAAGACGTGTGCTTGAAGGGCCGCGAGTGTTTCGGGCAGCGCATGGACGCGGATCGGACCGCGACCAAGTTCGGCCCGCGCTCGCATCACGCTGTCGGCCAACAGGGCCAGAGACACGATGTGGTCGAGATGCGAGTGGCTGATGAGCACGTGATCGATCTGCACCAAGGCATCCAGCGGCAAATCGGCCACGCCGGTGCCGGCGTCGATCAGTACATCGTGATCGAGCAAAAACGACGATGTCTTGAAGCCCGATGCGATGGAGCCGGAGCAGCCGAGTACGCGAACGATCATGGTGGGTGGCCGCAGCCGGAAAGACAGACCCGTGGATGCTGAGGCCCATCCGCACCGGCGCACAGGTGCGGAATTGGCATTTGCCGGCGGCCCGGACAGTGGCGCTCAACCGATGCGGACATCGGCGTGACGCGCATCACGGTGTGTGATGCGCGCTCACAGCGGGATTCAGCGGTTGATGAACTGCATCTGGGTGCCAGCCAGCTCGATCACGTCGCCGTCCTTGAGCTGCAAGGTCTCGGTGACGAGGGGCTTGCCATTGACGGTGGGGCGTGCCGCGCCTTCGACATGGGCAAGCACATAGCCTACCGGCCGCTTGGTGATCGAGGCCACCTGCACGCCGGGCTTGCCGATGGTGGTGACCACCTTGACGAGCGAGACCTCACGGCCGGACGCTGCGCCATTGAGCACCTTGATGGATGCAGCCGCGTGCACCATCGGGTCGAGCGAGGTCGGGCCGCCAAAGCCTGACTGTTGATAGGCCGGAGCGGGCGCAACAGACCGGGCCGAGTGATCGCCCGGCCGCAGGATCTGGGTGGCCTCGTAGTCGTTGCCCGGATCGACGAGGTACTTGATCCTGTACTTGCCGACCTCGATGGTGTCGTTGTGCACCAGCAGCTGCTTCTTGACGGCCTTGCCGTTGATGTAGGTGCCGTTGGTGCTGTTGAGGTCTTCCATGAACACATCGGCGCCGGTCATCTGCAGTGCAGCGTGCTCGCCGCTCACCGCGAGGTTGTCGATGACGATGTCGTTGTAGGGGCGGCGGCCAAGCGTCGTCTTGTCCTTGGTGATCTGGACCTCCTTGATCACCACGCCGTCCATCGAAATCACCAGTTTGCCCATGATTGGCCTCGTCTGTTGTCTTGTCTTGGTGGCGAAAGCCACCTTCCGCGGCAACGCGGACTGGCGCTTGTTGCCTTCAGCGCTTGAAAGGCCACCAGTTGCGCCCCGCAACCGGCTGCCCTGAAACCCTTGAGAGGATCACCGCAATATTATCTTTGCCCCCGGCCTGATTGGCAGCATCAATCAGTGCACTCGCGCACGATTCAAGGGTAGTGCTGGACTGCAGCACCTTGCTGATGTGCTCGTCGTCGAGCATGTCGGACAGGCCATCCGAGCACATGAGCAGCACATCGCCGCCGAGCAAGTCGTGCTGATGGCACTCGAGCGGCACGGTTTCGTCGACCCCCACCGCACGCGTGACCAGGTTCTTGTTGTTCGACAGCGCCGCTTCTTCCTTGGTGAGCAGCCCGGCGTCGATCTGCTCTTGCAGCAGTGAATGGTCACGTGTGAGCTGGGTGAGCGTGCCATCGCGCCACCGGTAGCAGCGCGAGTCGCCCACGTGCCCGAGCAGCAGACGACCCTCCCGGAACACGCCCACCACCAGCGTGGTGCCCATGCCGGCGTACTGCGGGTTGCTGTGAGCGGCGTTGAAGATGGCGCGGTTGGCGTTGTCGACGCAGATGTCGATCGCCCGACGGACGTCCGCGTCGCTGGCCTGGGCCGCGGCCTCGATCAACCACCGGCCGAGCTCGGTACGGATGAACGAGGTCGCGATATTGCTGGCAACTTCACCGGCGTTGTAGCCGCCCATGCCGTCGGCGAGCACCACGAGGGATGCGTCGAAATCAACGGCGACCGAGTCTTCGTTGTTGCGTCGCAAGCGACCCGGGTCGGTGGCGCTGAAAAACTCGAAGGGCATGGGCTGGGGCCGAATCGATCAGGGTTTTGAGGGCGCGCGATGGGTCGGCCCGTTACAGGGGGCGATTGTGGCTCGGATCAGCGCGAGGCAGACTGACTGTGGTGGCGAAGGCCTGTGCTTTCGAGGCTGGCGAGTCCGCCGGGTTCGTGAGGTCCGCGGCCAAGCGCAATTCATTCGCCACTTGCCAACCGTCGGCATGCCGGGCTTCGGGCAGCTTCGACAGCAATCGCGCGACCACGTGCGCCAGAGCCTCGGGCAGTTCGTCACGCAGCGATCGGATGTCCGCTGCCGGCTCGTTGACGATGGCGTTGAGCAAACGCGCCATCGCCTCACCTTGATGCGGCAGGCGCCCTGTCAGCAACTGAAACAGCATGACACCCAGGGAGTACAGATCGGTGCGTCCGTCCACCCGTTGGCCCGACAGCTGTTCGGGCGACATGAACGACGGCGTGCCCAGAATCACGCCGGTTCGGGTGCGGCTGGCGTCGGCGATGCACGCAATGCCGAAATCGGTGATCTTCACCATCCCGGTGTCCGCATCGACCATCACGTTGGCCGGTTTGACATCGCGATGAACCACCCCGTGACTGTGCGCATAGGCCAGGGCATCGGCCACGCGGATGCCGATTTGCAGCACCGCAGGTACGCTCAACAGCGCTGTCGGGTCCGTGTGACATTGCAAGTCATGGCCGCTCAGGTACTCCATCGCGACATAGGCGGTGCCGTCCTGTTCGCCAGCACCCAGAATCTTCACGATGTCCGGATGGCGCAGGCGGCCCGCGGTTTCGGCTTCGCGAAAAAAGCGCTGCCGGGCGTCTTCGAGTTCGGCACCTTTGAATTCGGCGGCGAGCGCCAAGGCCTTCAGGGCCACCGTGTTGCCGGTGTGCAGGTCTGTTCCCAGATAGACCGCACCCATGGCGCCGCGCCCGAGCTGCCGATCGATCCGGTAATGGCCCAGCGTGCTGCGCTCGGCCAGCGACGGCTTTGCGCGACCGCTCATGGCTAGCCCCTCGCGCGGCGCCGTGCCGCGATGCCCTTGCCCAGCAGCAGCACGAGCAGCGCGCCACCGATGCCGGCTGCGTACTTGAGGGTGTCGCTGACCACCAGCTTCGGAAGCTGCGGCAGCACCTCAGCGTTCACCAGTGCCGGGTCACTGAGCACCATGCTGCCGGCGATCCAGCCCAGCAGCATCGCGCCCAGCGTGATGATCACCGGGAAGCGGTCCATCAGGCCGAGAACGAGCTGGCTGCCCCAAACGATGATCGGGATGCTCACCAGCAAGCCGAAGATCACCAGCGGCATGGTGTGTTCGCCACCGGCGTTTTCGGCGGCGCCGGCAATGGCGATGACGTTATCAACGCTCATCACCAGGTCGGCCACGATCACCGTCTTGACCGCGCCCCAAAGGCGGTCGCTGCCTTCGATGTTGCCGTGGCTGTCGTCGTCCTCGGGCAGCAGCAACTTGACGCCGATCCACACGAGCAAGAGCGCACCAGCGACCTTGAGGAACGGAATGGCGAGCAACTGCAGCGCAAAGAAGATGAGCACCACCCGCAGGGCGATCGCGCCGGCGGTGCCCCACAAGATGCCCTTGACGCGCTGCGGCGGCGGCAGCTTGCGGCACGCCAGCGCGATCACCACCGCGTTGTCCCCGCCGAGCAGGATGTCGATCATGATGATCTGACCGACGGCGATCCAGAACTCAGGGGTCAAAAGGGCTTCCATACTGCGGCTTTGCTCGGTTCAGGTCAGGACACCGCGGCAGTGTAGGGGCCGGGCTGGTTCGCCGCTGCGACACGGGGCAGGCGCACGAACAACTCCCGCGGCCCGCGATACAAGGGGCTTCCCATGCGGCTCACCAGGTCGGCATCCTGCAACGCCAGATGGGGCCAGCGCTTGAGAAGTTGCGAAAAGACCATCTGCGCTTCCATCAGGGTCAGCGCCGCGCCCAGGCACACATGCGGGCCTTGTCCGAATGCCAGCGAGGGCGTGGGGCGGCGCGTGATGTCGAACTCGTCCGGGCGCTCGTGCTGGTCGGGGTCGCGGTTGGCCGAGCCGATGAGCGCGACGACCAGATCGCCTCGGCGCAGCGTCTGGCCGTGCAGCTTGAGTTCGGTCGTGACGCGGCGGCCGGTGTACTGAACAGGGCTGTCAAAGCGCAGCAACTCGCGCACGGCGGCGGGCAGCACGGACGGGTCGTGCGCGAGCGAGCGCCAGGCTGTGGGGTGCTTCAACAGGATTTGCAGGCCGTTGGCCAGCAGATGGCGGGTGGTCTCGTGTCCGGCGAACAAGAGCATCACGCATTGCGCCAGCAACTCGGCGCTGCCGCGGATCTGCCCGTCGCGTTCGGCGCGAACCAGGCGGTCGAGCACATCGTCACGGCCTGCCTTGTCGCCCGACTGACGCCTTTGCTTCAAGGCTGACTCGAAGCGGGTGGCCATCTTCAGCAAGGCGGCTTGAGCTTGCAAGGCCTGATTCCGGGACGGATCGACCGCACCCAGAAAATCAGCCAGTTCATTCGAGCCTTCGAGGAAGCCTCCTGGCGCGCCCTCGTCGTCCACACCCATCAGGGTGGCGATGGCTTGGGCTGGCAGCGGGCGTGCCAGCTGGCTCACGAAATCGAACCCGGACGCAGGATCGAGGGCGTCAAGCCGGTGATTGATCACCTGCTCCAGACGCGGCGCCAGACGCTGAAGGTCGGCCGGCCGAAAGGCGCTGGTCATGACCTGCCGCACCCGGGCGTGGTCGGGCGCATCCAGAAAGATCAGGGCGCGGGCAAAAAGGCGCTGAAAGCCGCGAAGCTCGGTGCGCTGCTCGCTGCCACGCATGACCCAACCGCCGGTGCGTTGCGCTGAAAAGCGCGCGTCGCGCAGCACCATGTCGACGTCGACATGGCGGGACACAAGCCATGCGCCGCCGAAGAACTCGTCGCTCCAGGCCACCGGTGCGCTGTCGCGCAAGCGGCGGTACGCGGGGTATGGGTCCCGCAGGAAATCATCGTCCAGCAGTGGGCGGCCCAGGCAGCCAACCACGCTGTGGGCACCGGGCAACGGCGCGAGATTCGCCGGTGCCCGGCCCCTGGATGGCATCAGAGCAGTTTCTTGAGCAGCTTGGCCATCTCGGAAGGGTTGCGCGTGACGGTGAAGCCGCACTCTTCCATCACTGCCAGCTTGGCGTCAGCGGTGTCGGCGCCGCCGGAAATCAGCGCGCCAGCATGGCCCATGCGCTTGCCTGCCGGTGCGGTCACGCCCGCGATGAAACCGACGATCGGCTTTTTCATGTTCTTCTGGCACCAGCGAGCCGCCTCGGCCTCGTCGGGACCGCCGATCTCGCCAATCATGATCACGGCGTCTGTATCCGGGTCGTCGTTGAACAACCGCATGATGTCGATGTGCTTGAGTCCATTGATCGGATCGCCGCCGATTCCCACAGCGCTCGACTGGCCAAGGCCGATTTCGGTGAGTTGCGCCACGGCCTCGTAGGTGAGCGTGCCCGAGCGGCTGACCACACCAATGCGTCCCTTGCGGTGGATGTGGCCCGGCATGATGCCGATCTTGATTTCCTCGGGCGTGATCAGCCCGGGGCAGTTGGGGCCGAGCAGCAGCGTCTTCTTGCCGCCGGCGGCTTCCTTCTTGATCATCTTGTTGCGCACTTCGAGCATGTCGCGCACAGGAATGCCTTCGGTGATGCAAATCGCCAGATCAAGGTCGGCCTCGACGGCCTCCCAGATGGCGGCGGCGGCTCCGGGAGGCGGCACGTAGATGACGCTGACGGTCGCACCCGTCGCGCTGGCAGCTTCACGCACGCCGGCGTAGATGGGGATGCCTTCGAAGTCCTCGCCAGCCTTCTTGGGGTTGACGCCGGCGACGAAGCAGTTCTTGCCATTCGCGTAGTCACGGCACATGCGGGTGTGGAACTGGCCCGTCTTGCCGGTGATGCCTTGCGTGATGACCTTGGTGTCTTTGTTGATCAGGATGCTCATGGTGTGTGTGTCCTTGGTCGGAAAGCGCTTACTTTTCCAGCGCGGCCATCACGGCCTTGGCGGCGTCGGCCATGGAGTCGGCGCTGATGATGGGCAGGCCGCTGTCGGCCAGCATCTTCTTGCCGATGTCCTCGTTGGTGCCCTTCATGCGCACGACCAGCGGCACATTCAGGTTGACGGCCTTGCACGCAGCGATCACGCCTTCGGCGATGGTGTCGCAGCGCATGATGCCGCCGAAGATGTTGACCAGAATGGCCTTGACCTTGGGGTTGCCCAGCATGATCTTGAAAGCTTCAGTCACCTTTTCGGCGGTGGCGCCACCGCCCACGTCGAGGAAGTTGGCCGGCTCGGCGCCGAACAGCTTGATGGTGTCCATGGTCGCCATCGCCAGGCCGGCGCCGTTGACCAGGCAGCCGATGTTGCCGTCGAGCTGGATGTAGGCCAGATCGAACTTGCTGGCTTCGATCTCGGCAGGGTCTTCTTCGTCAAGATCGCGGTAGGCCACGATCTCTGGGTGGCGGTACAGCGCGTTGGTGTCGAAATTGAACTTCGCGTCGAGCGCCTTGATGTTGCCCGAGCCTTCCAGGATCAGCGGGTTGATCTCGGCCAGGCTCGAGTCGGTCTCCATGTAGCAGGTGTAGAGCTTCTTGAAGATGTCGATGGCCTGCGGCTGGCTGGTCGCCGGAATGCCAATGCCGTTTGCGAGCTCGGCACCTTGTGAGTCGGTGAGGCCTGTCAGGGGGTCGACGAACACCTTGATGATCTTCTCGGGCGTGTCGTGGGCCACCTGTTCGATGTCCATGCCGCCTTCGCTGGACGCCATCAGCACCACCTTTTGCGTGCCGCGGTCGGTGACTGCTGCCACGTAGTACTCGTGCCTGATGTCGGCGCCTTCTTCCACCAGCAAACGACGCACCTTTTGGCCTTCGGGGCCGGTCTGGTGGGTCTTGAGTTGCATGCCCAGAATTTCGCCTGCCAGCTTCTTGACGTCTTCAAGCGAGCGGGCGAGCTTGACGCCACCGCCCTTGCCTCGTCCGCCGGCGTGGATCTGCGCTTTCACCACCCACACCGGACCGCCCAGCTTTTCAGCCGCTTCCGACGCTTCGTGGACGCTGAACGCCGCATAGCCCCTGGGAACAGGGATGCCGTAGCGGGCGAGCAGCTCTTTGCCTTGGTATTCGTGAATCTTCATGCGTGGCTTTCTGGCTGGAGAAGGTTTCGAAGAGGTCGCGGGATCGGCGCCGGTGTCGGGACAGCGGGGAAATTGAACGATCCGAACATCCGCAGCGACGAATTTTCAGGCGCGCGCGACCATCACGCCAAATAATTTGCGAAATGCAAAATTCAAAATGCAGACGAAATGTAGCACCGTCGTCTTCCACGGAGCTTACGCGATCGCTTGGGCACACTCGATCGGCAAACTGGCAGGGCGCTCTTGGCCTCAGCCATCCACTCCCGAAGCGGTGACCTCGCGCAAGACTTGCCAGATCACCTCGGCAGAAAAACCCCGCCCTGCAAGAAAGCGGGCCTGCCGCGCTCGTTCGGAGGCCGTGACGGGCGAATCGCCAAACTTGCGCTGTCGCACCTCGCTGGCACGATCCCGCTCGCTTTGACGCAAATCGGACGCCATCTCCGGAGTGAGGCTCAGCCCATGCTGCTGGAGCTCCTGACGGATGCGCAGGTTGCCAAAGCGTGAGACCCGTGCGTGCACCCGGCTTTCGGCGAAGCGTTCCTCACTCAGGTAACGCTGTGCTTGCAACCAGTCGAGCAGGGCCTCAACCTCGTTGACCAACGATTCCTGTGTCGGCGCCTGGGTGTCGACGCTCTCGCCACGGGTGGCGGCCAGCAAAGTCTTCGCCTGCGCCTCGGCGCGTGCCTGGCGCATCAGCTTGCGCCGCATCTCGAGCCTGCTGTGCTCACGCTGAGCCAGCCACTGCAAAGCCCGGCCCTTCAGCGACAGGCGGGGACGCATGTGAACCGGTAGTGCGCGCGCCAGCCGTTCAGGTGATCACTCGGCGGCGGCGCGACCCTTGGCCGACGCCTTGACGGGCTCGCCATCGGCCGAAGGCAGGACGCGGATGCCCACAGCCTCACGCACGAGGTTTTCGATCTCGAACGACAGGGCCGGGTTCTCGCGCAGGAACTCGCGAGCGTTGTCCTTGCCCTGGCCGATCTTTTCACCCTTGTAGGCGTACCACGAGCCGCTCTTTTCGAGCACCTTGGCTTCGACGCCCATGTCGATGATCTCGCCTTCGCGGCTGATGCCTTCGCCGTAGAGGATGTCGAATTCGGCCGTCTTGAACGGCGGCGACACCTTGTTCTTGACGACCTTGACCTTGGTCTCGTTGCCGATGACTTCCTCACCCTTCTTGATGCTGCCCACGCGCCGGATGTCGAGGCGCACCGAGGCGTAGAACTTGAGCGCGTTGCCGCCGGTGGTGGTTTCGGGGCTGCCGAACATGACGCCGATCTTCATGCGGATCTGGTTGATGAAGATGACCATGGTGTTGGTCTTCTTGATCGTGCCCGTGAGCTTGCGCAGCGCCTGGCTCATCAGGCGGGCCTGCAAGCCAGGCAGCGAGTCACCCATTTCGCCTTCGATTTCGGCCTTGGGCGTGAGCGCGGCCACCGAGTCGATGACCACCAGATCGACCGAGGCCGAACGCACAAGCGCGTCGACGATCTCAAGCGCCTGCTCGCCGGTGTCGGGCTGGCTGATCAGCAGTTCTTGCAGGTTAACGCCCAACTTCTGCGCGTAAGCGGTGTCGAGCGCGTGCTCGGCGTCGATGAAGGCGCAGGTGCCGCCGAGCTTTTGCATCTCGGCAATGACCTGCAGCGTGAGCGTGGTCTTGCCGCTGGATTCAGGACCGTAGATTTCAACCACCCGGCCGCGTGGCAGGCCGCCCACGCCTAGCGCGATGTCAAGGCCCAGCGAGCCGGTGGAGACCACCTCGATGTCATCGATCACCTCGCCCTCGCCGAGTCGCATGATCGTGCCCTTGCCAAACTGCTTCTCGATCTGGGCGAGTGCGGCCTGCAGGGCTTTGGCTTTTTCGGTGTTCAGGGCTTTGACGGGTGCGTCCATGGTGTTCTCCGGAATTTGCAGACCATTATGTCAAAGGCTGGATGTTTGTACAGTGCTTTTTGCGGGTTTGTCGCCAGAGATCCGGCCGATCCGCCGTGCGCTTGAACCCTAAACTTTGCGTGGGCGCCTGGGGGCGCATTGGCGGGATGGCCCGGAGTCGCTGACATGCGAATTTTGATTGCTGAAGACGACCAGGTGCTGGCCGACGGGTTGATGCGGTCGCTGCGCAACGCCGGTTGCACCGTCGATCAGGTGGGCACGGGAAGCGAAGCCGATGCCGCGCTCGCCGTGCACGAATTCGACGTGGTCATTCTCGACCTCGGGTTGCCCAAGGTCCACGGCCTGGAGGTGTTGCGCAAGCTGCGTGCGCGCGGCTCGAGCGTGCCGGTGTTGATCCTGACGGCGGCCGACAGCATCGAGCAGCGCGTCAAGGGCCTCGACCTTGGCGCCGACGACTACATGGCCAAGCCGTTTTCACTGCAAGAGCTCGAGGCCCGGGTGCGCGCGCTGACCCGGCGGGGGCTGGGAACGGCGTCCACGGTCATCAAGCACGGGCCGCTGACGTTCGATGTCAGCGGCCGCGTGGCCAGCATCGACAACCAGATGGTCGATTTGTCTGCACGCGAGATCCGCCTGCTCGAGGTGCTGCTGCAGCGCGCCGGACGGCTGGTCAGCAAGGATCAGTTGGTCGAGCACATGTGCAGTTGGGGTGAAGAAGTCAGCCACAACGCGATCGAGGTCTACATCCACCGGCTGCGCAAGAAGATTGAAACGGGCCCGATCCGCATCGCCACCGTGCGCGGTCTGGGTTACTGCCTCGAGAAAATTTCGACCTGACACGACCCACAGCGCTCGTCACCGGGACCGCCGGTGAGCGCTGCGAACCCAGCACCCGATTTCATGCCCCGCCAACGACCGCAGCGCTCGCTCCTGGCCAGGATCCTGGACTGGATCATCGGGCCGCTGCTGCTGCTGTGGCTGATGAACGTCGGCGTCACCTGGTTGTCGGCGCAGGGCATCGCCAATGCGCCGCACGACCGGGCTCTGGCAGACATGGCGCGGGCGCTGGCCCGACAAGTCGCACAGCAAAACACGCAATCGCTGTCTCCGGGGCGGTTTGAGCTGCAGGTGCACTCGCTTGAAGGCCTGCGAGCCACGGACTCGTCCGACCTGTCTTACCGGATCGTGGGACCGCAAGGCGAGCACCTGAGCGGCGAACCCGCGCTGCACACGCCGATCGAGCCCGAGCGCGCGCCCGTGGGCGAGGTGCGCTTTCGCGACGACGTGATGCGTGGCGTGCGTGTGCGCGTGGCCTATATGTGGGCCGAAGTGCCCGGTGGCGCAGCCCCGCTGATCGAGGTGGCCGAGCCGCTGAGCAGGCGATCGGTGCTGGCCACCGAGATCTTGCAAGGCGTGGCGCTGCCACAGCTGGTGTTCCTGCCGCTCGGGGTGCTGCTGCTGTGGCTGGCACTCGCGCGCAGCATCGGCCCGCTCAACGAACTGCAGCAGCGCATCCGCCGGCGCGACAGCAATGACCTGAGCCCGATCGATGAAGACGACGTTCCCGAAGAGGTGTCGTCGCTGGTGCGCGCGATCAACGACCTGGTGACACGACTGGATCAATCGGTCGCCATCCAGAAGCACTTCCTGGCCGATGCCGCACACCAATTGAAAACGCCTCTGGCCGGACTGCGCATGCAAGCCGAGCTGGCGCAGCGCGAAATCGCCGCGGGCCCTGCCGACCCGCAAGTGATCACCCGCTCGTTGCGCAACATCGTGCTGTCGAGCCAACGGGCGGCGCACATGGTCAACCAGTTGCTGTCGATGGCTCGCGCCGACCAGAAAGACAACGCTCTGGCGCTGGTGCCGGTCGACCTGTCGGACCTGGCCGTCGAGGTCATGCAGGACTTCGTGCCCCGCGCGCTCGAAAAGCACATCGACTTCGGCTACGAGGGCGCATCGCCCGGTGACCTGTCGCTGCGCATCAAGGGCCACCGGTTGCTGCTGGGCGAAATGCTGCGCAACCTGATCGACAACGCGTTGTCATGCACGCCGTCGGGCGGGACGGTGACGGTGCGTGTCGAAGGTGCGCCCGCGCAGCGCGTGTTGTTGCAGGTCGAAGACTCTGGGCCCGGCATCCCGGTGGCCGAGCGTGAAAAAGTGTTTCGCCCCTTTTACCGGGTGCTCGGCACGCCGGTCGATGGTTCGGGCCTGGGCCTGGCCATCGTGCGCGAGATCGCCACCCAGCATCATGCCGAACTGCTGCTCGAAGACGCCAACCTGCGCCATCGCGACGGTCTGAGCGATCAGGGCGGCGCGCCGTTCGGCCCCGGCGTGCGATTCACGCTGCGCTTTGCCACGCTGCCGCCAACGAGCGCTTGACGGCTCAACTCTGGACCAGCCGGCGGCTCTTGGAAATCGACATCAACATGCCCAGGCCCAGGCCCAGCGTGACCATCGCGGTGCCGCCATAACTGATGAACGGCAGCGGCACCCCGACCACCGGCAAGATGCCGCTGACCATGCCCATGTTGACAAAGGCGTAGGTGAAAAAACTCATCGTGATCGCCCCTGCCAGCAGCCGGGTGAACACGTTGGGCGCGTCGGCGGCGATCACCAGCCCGCGCACGATGAGAAACGTGAAGGCCAGCAGCAGCCCCACGCAGCCGATCAGCCCGAATTCTTCAGAAAACGCAGCGAAGATGAAGTCGGTCGTGCGCTCGGGGATGAACTCGAGGTGGGTTTGCGTGCCCTTCATGAAGCCCTTGCCATCGATGCCGCCCGAGCCGATGGCGATCATTCCCTGAATGATGTGAAAGCCCTTGCCGAGTGGATCGGTGGTCGGATCGAGCAGGGTGCACACGCGGTTCTTCTGGTAATCGCGCAGCATCGGCCACACCACGTCGGGCTGGCAGATCGCATCGCCTGAAAGTACCAGCGCCGTGATCGCCGTGCCGGCCAGCACCATCACGGGAATGATCAGCTTCCACGAGAGCCCGGCAAAGAAAATCACGAACAACCCCGAGGCCATCACCAGGATGGCGGTGCCCAGGTCGGGCTGCTTGACGATGAGTCCCACCGGCACGGCCAGCAGCATGAGTGCAACGACGAAATCGAGCACGCGCAGGTGACCCTCGCGACGCTGGAACCACCACGCGAGCATCAGCGGCATGGCGATCTTGAGCACCTCGCTGGGCTGGATCACAACGCCCACATCCAGCCAGCGCGTGGCACCCTTCTTGGTCACGCCGAACAGCGCGGTGGCCACCAGCAGCAACACACCCAGGCTGTACAAGGGCACGGCCAGCGCCATCAAGCGCTGCGGCGGCACCTGCGCCATCACGAACAGGATGCCCACGGCCAGCACCATGTTGCGCCCGTGGTCGACAAACCGCGTGCCGTGATCGAAGCCGGCCGAATACATCGTGACCAGGCCGAACGCCGCCAGGATCAGCACGGCCAGCAGCAGCCAACCGTCGAAGCCGCGGAACATCGGCGCGGCGCGCTGCAGCAGCGAAGGCTTTTCGAACGCGGGTCTCATGGTCTGGGCGCCACGGGTTCTGACGCGGCGGCCGAGGCTGCGCTGGCGACCGACGCAGTCGATGCGGTGGACGCTGCCGCAAGGGCGGCTGCCGCACTACCAGGCAGTGGCACCTCGGCGACCTGACGCGGCACGCCCACCGGCGAGCTGCTCTGGCCCTGCTGGGTGAGTTCGACGTCCTCGGCACTCGGGTACTGGTGCAGCAACCAGTAGTCGAAGACCCGGCGAGCAATGGGCGCGGCGGCCACTGCGCCGAAGCCGGAGTTCTCGACCACCACGGCGATGGCGATCGTCGGTGCGTCGAGCGGCGCGAATGCGATGTACAGCGAGTGATCGCGCCGGTGCTCGTCGATCTTGGCCGCGTTGTACTTCTCGTTTTGGCGGATGCCCACGGCCTGCGCGGTACCGGTCTTGCCGCCCGTGGCGTAGGGCGCGCCGACAAACACGCGTGCCGAGGTGCCCTCTTGCGTGACGCCGTACATCGCGCCGCGGATCAACTCGACGTGCTCGGGTTGCAGCGGCAGGCTGGGCAGCGCCTCGCTGGCCACCAGCCGGCGTTCGCGCGTGACCACGTCTTCGATCTCGCGCACCAGCCGCGGCTGAAAGCGCAGCCCGCCCGATGACAGCGTGGCCGTGGCGCTGGCCAGCTGCAGCATGGTGAAGTTGTTGTAGCCCTGTCCGATGCCCAGCGAGATGGTTTCACCGGCGTACCAGCGCCGCTGCTCGGGCAGCCTGTAGGCGTGGCGCTTCCAGTCGGTCGACGGGAGCAGGCCCGTCACCTCGCCCTGGATGTCAATGCCCGTCTTGCGCCCGAACGCAAACGGCTCGAGCTGGTCGTGGATGGTGTCCACGCCCATCTCGTTGGCCAGCGAGTAGTAGTAGACGTTGCTCGACTTGACGATGCTGCGCACCATGTCGACCGGGCCCAGCCCCACATCACCGTGGCTGCGGAAGGTGTGGTTGCCGAACTGGAACGTGGCGTTGTCCTGAATGATCGTCGTCGGGCTGCGCTTGCCGGTGATCAGCGCGGCCATCGCCATGAACGGCTTGTACGTCGAGCCCGGCGGATAGGTGCCGCGCAGCGCACGGTTGAGCAGCGGCTTGTCAATCGACTCATTGAGCTCACGCCACGAGTCGGCGTCAATGCCATCCACGAACAGGTTGGGGTCAAACGTCGGCTTGCTCACGAAGGCCAGCACTTCGCCGTTGCGCGGATCGATCGCCACCAGCGCGCCACGTCGGTCGCCAAACAGCGTTTCGACCATCGCCTGCAGGCCGATATCGATGCTCATCACCAGCTTGTTGCCGGGCGTGGCACCGTTGCTGTTGAGGCGCCGCACCGCGCGGCCGCTGGCGCTGATCTCGACCTCCTCGAAGCCGGTGGTGCCATGCAGGTCGGCCTCGTAGCTCTGCTCGACGCCGAGCTTGCCGATGTACTCGGTGCCGCGGTAGTTGGCCGCCTCGTCGGAATCGTCGATGTCTTCCTTTTCGGCATGGTTGATGCGGCCGATGTAGCCGATCAGGTGGCTGCCCACCTCACCGAGCGGGTAGTTGCGAAACAACCGCGCCTTCACCTCGACGCCGGGAAACCGGTAGCGCTGCACGATGAACCGGGCCACCTCTTCGTCGGAGAGTTTGGTGCGGATCGGCAGTGATTCGAGGTTGCGGCTTTCGTCGAGCAACCGCCGAAAGCGCTTGCGGTCGCGCGGCTGGATGTCGATCACCTCGGCCAGTGCGTTGATCGTGGCTTCGATGTTGGTGGTGCGCGCCGGCATGATCTCCAGCGTGTAGGCCGAGTAGTTGTCGGCCAGCACCACACCGTTGCGATCGACGATGAGCCCGCGATTGGGCGTGATCGGAACGACCGAAATGCGGTTGTTCTCGGCCTGCACGCTGAGTTCTTCGTGCTTGTAGATCTGCAGGTGAACCAGCCGTGACGCCAGCAACCCGAAGCACAGCAGCACAAAGAAGCCGGCTGCCAGCAAGCGCACACGAAAGCGCCCCAGCTCCTGCTCGACGTTCCTGATCTCAGTGTTCACGGCCGCTCGAGCAAGCCGTCACAGCGGACGGTTCTGGTCGCGATCGGGTGCGCGTCGCTGCGGCGCGAGCAGCAGCCAGCTGGCCAACGGCCACAGCAACGCTTCAAAGACCGGCGCCAGCAGCGCCGGCCAGCCCGGCAACATGCCGCCCACGATCATGCGAACGGCGAACGACACGAAGTGCGCCGCGATGAACAGCGGCAGGATCTGCAGCGCCTGCAAAGGCAGGCCGAACCACAGCAGCCGCCGGTGGATGGCCGTCGCGAAATAAGCCAGCAGCGAGTAGGCCAGCGCGTGCTGGCCGAGGATCGCGCCGTCGTGCACATCCATCAGCAGCCCGCAGGCGAAGGCCACGCCCACACCCACGCGGCGCGCCTGGTGCACGTTCCAGAACACCAGCACCAGCGCCAGCGCATCGGGCGCGGCAGGGTGGCGCCCGACGGGCAGCAAATTCACGGCAAACGCCGCGAGCAGCGTGAACCACAGGAACAGCGGGTTGACCGGCAGCAGCAGCTGGTCGGACACGGGCCGCTTCATCATGGCCGCGCGTCCTTGCGTGGCGGATCGCGGCGACCGGTCTCGGCAGACACCTCGGGGCGCGGCGTCTGCTGCAGCCCGATCGGCTCGAGCACCAGCACGTGACGCACGGCATCCGGCGATGCCACCGGCTGCAAACGGATCTTGGCGAATCCGGCATCGACCTTGCGGTCGATCGACACCACGCGAGCCACCGGCAGACCCGGCGGGTAGACGCCGTCAAGGCCCGAAGTCTGCAGCTCATCGCCCACCAGCACGTCGGCATTGCCCGCCATGAAGCGCAGCTCGAGCGACTCACCCGTGGTCGACCCGAACGCCACGCTGCGCGAGCCCGAACGCGAATTGAGCACCGGCACGGCCGCATCTCTGTCCGTGAGCAGCGTGACCTCGGACGACAGCGGATACACCCGGGTCACTTGCCCGATGATGCCGGCCTCGGTGATGACGGGCGAGCCTGCCACCAGCCCCTGAGCCTGACCGCGGTCGATCACGACCTTGCGCGAATACGGATCGGTCGATTCGTACAGCACCTCGGCGGCATGCGACTTGACCGACAGCGATGCGCGCAACTCGAGCAGCGCGCGCAAACGCTGGTTTTCGCTGAGCAGTTGTTCGACCCGAGAGGCCCGCTCAGCTTGCAACGTCAGGGCCTGACGCGCTTTGGACTCGGCGGCCAGCGCAGCTTGCAGACCGCCGGCGTAGTCGTCGGTGCGCTCCCACAACGACACCGTGGCCAGCAAGGCGCGCTGCACCGGATGCAAGGCGGTGGCCAGCACGGCACGCAGCGGCTGGGTCAGGGCGAAGCGCGAATCCGCCACCATCAGGAACACCGCCAGCGCCGAAAACAGCATCAGCTTGGTCAGCGCCGACAGCCCCTGGCGAAAAAACGGCGGCGGCGTCCGGTCGATGGTGCCTAGGGCCATGGATGAAGACGCCGGTCAGACTGCACAGCGGGCACGCCAGGCCACCCGCCCGGCCATCACTCAGAGGTGAAGATCGAGCCGAGACGCTCCATGCGCTCGAGCGCCATGCCACAACCGCGCACCACGCATGTCAGCGGGTCTTCGGCCACCAGCACCGGCAAGCCGGTTTCTTCGGCGAGCAAACGGTCGAGGTCGCGCAGCAGCGCGCCACCACCCGTCAGCATCATCCCGCGCTCGGCGATGTCGGCACCCAACTCAGGCGGCGTTTGTTCGAGCGCGTTCTTGACGGCCGACACCATCTGGTTGAGCGGGTCGGTGAGCGCTTCGAGAATCTCGTTGCTGCTGATCGTGAAGCTGCGCGGCACGCCCTCGCTGAGATTGCGGCCCTTGACCTCGATCTCCTTGACCTCGGAGCCGGGAAAGGCGCTGCCGATGCTCTTCTTGATCATCTCGGCGGTGGGCTCGCCGATCAACATGCCGTAGTTGCGGCGGATGTAGTTGATGATGGACTCATCGAACTTGTCGCCACCGACGCGGATGCTGCCCTTGTAGACCATGCCGCCCAGCGAGATCACGCCGACCTCGGTGGTGCCGCCGCCGATGTCGACCACCATCGAGCCCGATGCCTCGGACACGGGTAATCCGGCACCGATGGCTGCGGCCATCGGCTCTTCGATCAGGTAGACCTCGCTGGCGCCGGCGCCGAGCGCCGATTCGCGGATCGCGCGACGCTCGACCTGCGTCGAGCCGCAGGGCACGCAGATGATGATGCGCGGGCTCGGACGCAGCACCGAGCGCGGATGCACCATGCGAATGAACTGCTTGAGCATCTGCTCGGTCACGGTGAAGTCGGCGATCACGCCGTCCTTCATGGGACGGATGGCTTCGATGTTGCCCGGCACCTTGCCGAGCATCGCCTTGGCTTCAGCGCCCACGGCCTGAATGGTCTTCTTGCCATTGGGGCCACCTTCGTGGCGGATGGCGACCACCGACGGCTCGTCGAGAACGATGCCCTTGCCACGCACATAAATCAGCGTGTTGGCGGTACCGAGGTCGATGGCGAGGTCCGTCGAGAAATAGCGACGAAAGGATTCGAACATGATGTGCTTGCGGTACTCGAAGCGGTGCGACTACAGCGGCGCGACACGCTTGAACCCGTCGGTTCCATGGAATGAGGGGGAACGAAAATGAGGCAAGTTGGGTGCCGCGCAGGTCATGTCCCGACGAAGCGGGCGGCTGAGACAGGGGCGGCGCCAGACCCTCGGGCCGTTCAGGCTGCGGGCCCGAAAAACAGGCTTTGGCAAGGCGTCCGGAGGGCTGTCAACCAGCGGGGATAATACCCGAAGGGCCTGGGTTCACGGCCCGTTACAACCCCTTACCAGACTGATTTCCCCATGGCCTTGACCCCCGAAGACGTCGCGCGGATCGCCCACCTGGCGCGCCTGGAGTTCCAGCCCGCCGAACAAGCGGCGATGCTCGGTCAGCTCAATGCGTTCTTCTCGATCGTCGAGCAAATGAGCGCCGTCGACACCCGCGGCGTCGAGCCGCTGCACACGCCGCTGTCAGCCATCAGCGACGTGACCTTGCGACTGCGCGATGACGCGGTCACCGAATCGAACCAGCGCGAGCTCAACCAGCGCAGCGCCCCGGCCGTCGAAGACGGCCTGTTCCTCGTGCCGCGGGTGGTCGAATGAGCGCATCTCTGCACGACATGGGCGTGGCCGAACTGGCACGGGCCTTCGCGGCCAAGCAGGTCTCGAGTGTCGAGGCCACCACCCACCTGCTCGCGCGCGCCGCAGCGCACGAGCACCTGGGCGCATGGCTGTGCATCGACGCCGATGCCGCGCTCGCGCAAGCGCGCAACGCCGACACGGTGCGCGCGCAGGGAAACGCATCGTCGCTGCTGGGCGTGCCACTTGCGCACAAGGACATCTTCGTCACGCGTGAGTTGCCCACCACCGCAGGCTCGAAGATGCTGGCCGACTACCGAAGCCCGTTCGACGCCACCGTGGTGGCGCGGCTCGCTGCGGCGGGCACCGTGACGCTGGGCAAGCTCAGCTGCGATGAATTCGCCATGGGCTCGGGCAACGAGAACTCGGCCTGGGGCCCCGTCAAGAACCCTTGGGATCTGACCCGCGTACCTGGCGGTTCATCGGGCGGCTCGGCCGCAGCGGTGGCCGCACGGCTGGTGCCGGCAGCCACCGGCACCGACACCGGCGGGTCGATCCGCCAGCCGGCCAGCTTCAGTGGCGTGACGGGCATCAAACCGACGTATGGCGTGTGCTCGCGCTTCGGGATGATCGCCTTCGCGTCCAGCCTTGATCAGGCTGGGCCGATGGCGCGCAGCGCTGAGGATTGCGCCATGTTGCTGGGCGCCATGAGCGGCTTCGACGAGCGCGACTCCACCAGCGTGCAGCGCCCGCCGCAAGACTATGCCGCGCTGATGCACACGCCGCGCGCCGGAGCCACTGCAGCTCAACCGCTCAAGGGGTTGCGCGTCGGGCTGCCGCGGGAGTTCTTCCCGGCCGCGCTGTCAGGCGATGTGGATCACGCGGTGCGCGAGGCGCTGGCCGAGCTCGAAAAACTCGGCGCCACGCTGGTCGACGTGAGCCTGCCGCGCACTGAGCTGTCGATCCCCGTGTACTACATCATCGCGCCAGCCGAGGCCAGCTCGAACCTGAGCCGCTTCGACGGCGTGCGCTTCGGCCACCGGGCGGCCAAGTACACGGACCTGCTCGACATGTACAAGAAGTCGCGGGCCGAGGGGTTCGGCCCCGAGGTCAAGCGGCGCATCATGATCGGCAGCTACGTGCTCAGCCACGGCTACTACGACGCGTATTACCTGCAGGCGCAAAAGCTGCGCCGCATGATCGCCGACGACTTCCAGCACTGTTTCACCGAATGCGACGTGATCGCGGGCCCGGTGGCCCCTTCAGTGGCCTGGAAGCTGGGCGGCAAGAACGACGACCCGGTGGCCAACTACCTGGCCGACATCTTCACGCTGCCAGCCAGTCTGGCCGGGCTGCCCGGCATGAGCGTGCCGGCAGGCTTTGCCGCATCCGGCGAGGGCGCCGGCATGCCGGTGGGCCTGCAGCTGATCGGCAACTACTTCCAGGAGGGTGCCTTGTTGCACGCCGCCCACGCATTCCAGCAAGCGACCGACTGGCACCGCCGCGCGCCGCAAGGGGTGGCCGCATGACGACCACCGCCACTGGCAAACTGATTCGAGGCTACGAGGTCGTGATCGGCCTCGAGACGCACGCGCAGCTGTCCACGCACAGCAAGATCTTCAGTGGCTCATCGACGCAATTCGGCGCCGACCCCAACACGCAGGCCTCCCCGGTCGACCTGGCGCTGCCCGGTACGCTGCCGGTGATGAACCGCGGCGCCGTCGAGCGAGCCATCCGCTTTGGCGTGGCGGTGGGTGCGCGGGTGGCCCATCAGTCGATCTTTGCGCGCAAGAACTACTTCTATCCCGATCTGCCCAAGGGCTACCAGATCAGCCAGTACGAAACGCCAGTGGTGCAAGGCGGCGTGGTCGAGTTCTTCGTGGGCGAGGTGCTGCACCGCGTCAACCTCACGCGCGCTCACCTCGAGGAAGACGCCGGCAAATCGCTGCACGAGGATTACGCGGGCCAGACCGGCATCGACCTCAACCGCGCCGGCACGCCATTGCTCGAGATCGTCACCGAGCCCGACATGCGCTCGAGCGCCGAGGCGGCCGAATACGCCAAGACGCTGCACGCGCTCGTGGTGTGGCTGGGCATTTGCGACGGCAACATGCAAGAAGGCAGCTTCCGCTGCGACGCCAACGTGTCGGTGCGCAAGCCCGGGGCTCCGTACGGCACGCGCCGCGAGATCAAGAACCTCAACAGCTTCAAGTTCTTGCAGCAGGCCATCGACTGCGAAGTCCAGTGGCAGATCGACCTGATCGAAGACGGCGGTGCGGTGCAACAGGCCACGGCGCTGTTCAACCCCAACGGCAACGGCGGTCGCGGCGAAACACGCGCCATGCGCAGCAAGGAAGAAGCGCACGACTACCGCTACTTCCCCGATCCCGATCTGCCGCCGCTGGTCATCGCCCCCGAATGGATCGAGCAGGTGCGAGCGGCCATGCCCGAGCTGCCGCGGGCGATGGCCGAGCGGTTTCAGCGCGAGCATGGTCTGCCCGAGTACGACGCGCTGGCCGTCACGCAAAGCAAGGCGCACGCGGCCTACTTCGAGGCCGCCACGGCCCGGTGCCAGGCACCCAAGCTGGTGGCCAACTGGATGATGGGCGAGCTGGCTCGCCGGCTCAATGCCGACGGCCTGGTGATCGATCACGGTCCGGTGGACGCGGCCACGCTGGGCGCGCTGATCGCACGCATTGGCGACAGCACGATCTCGAACAACGGCGCCCGCCAGATCTTCGATGCGCTGTGGGCCGGCGAATCCACCGATGTGGATGCGCTGATCGAGTCCAAGGGCCTGCGCCAACTCAATGACACCGGTGAGCTCGACCGCCTGCTCGACGAGTTGCTGGCAGCCAACGCCAAGTCGGTCGAGGAATACCGCGCCGGCAAGGAAAAAGCCTTCAATGCGCTGGTCGGACAGGCGATGAAAGCCACCAAGGGCAAAGCCAACCCGGCTCAAGTGACCGAGTTGCTCAAAAAGAAGCTCGGCTGAGTTCCCAAGCCCGCGTCGCGGCCTTCAGGCTGCGCCTAGGGCTTCGGCTTGGGCTTGGCGCTCGCTGAGGCTGCCACGCCGGTGCTCGCCGCGGCAGCACCGGGCGCCTTGGGCAACGGGCCCAAAGACCCGGGTGCTGCACCGGACCACACGGCGCGCAGCCGGGCGAGTTCTGCGTCGAACGCCGCGTTGATGCGTTGCGTCTCGGCGCGCTGGTTGACCATCAACGTGCGCTGGGCCTCAGCCGCGGCCTCATTGCCATCGAGTTGCTGCTTGAGCAGCGGGGGCAGTTGCCGCCCGGCGTAGAACTCCGCCTCTTCTTCCAGCGGCTTGCGTTCAGCAGCCAGGTCGTCGAGCCGGCGCTGCGACAGTTGCAACGTTCGGCGCACGTCGTCGAGCGCCGCTGCACGGGCGCGCTGGTGAGCCGCCTCGTTGGGATACCGGCTGCGCAGGTTGCGGTCGCTGCGTATCGCGTCGGCCTCGATCGCCGCGCGCACGGCTTTGGCCCGGTCGCGCGCGTCTTGCTCGGCCTGTTCATCGGCTGTCATGACCGGGCTGCGGATCTCACGCGTGGAACCGTCCGGATTCAGCACCCGGTGCTCGCGTGACAGGCACTCGGCGATCGGACGATCCGAAGTGATGTGCTTGCCATTGGCATCGACACACGCATAGATCGGTGACGCCAACGCGGCAACGGGCCAGGCGAGCGCGGCAGCAAGGCAAATGCGTTGAAACAATGGCTCAGACACCATAACGCTCCCGATAGGCCGAAACAGCCTCAGCGTACACCGCCAGCGCGGGCGCCTCGTTCGACTGCAGCACCTGCAGCAAATCGCCCAGCGTGGCGATGGCGCACACCGGCAAACCGAGTTGCTGTTGCACGAACTGAACCGCAGACTCGGCGGCGTCATCGGTAGCGCGCTCCTGCCGGTCCAGCGCGATGGTCACCGCACTGGGCACGCCACCGGCGGCCTGGATCAGCGCGATCGACTCGCGCACCGAGGTGCCCGCCGAGATGACGTCGTCGATGATCAGCACCCGACCGCGCACCGGCGCGCCCACCAAAGTGCCGCCCTCGCCGTGATCCTTGGCTTCCTTGCGGTTGTAGGCGTACGGCACGTTCACGCCCAGCCGCGCGAGTTCGACGGCGACAGCCGCGGCCAACACGATGCCCTTGTAGGCAGGACCGAACAACATGTCGAACTGCAACGCGCCCGAAGCGCGGGCCTGCAGCAAACGCCGTGCATAGAATTCGGCCAGGCGGCCGAGCTTGGCGCCATCGTCGAAAAGACCCGCGTTGAAGAAGTACGGCGACAGCCGGCCGGCCTTGGTCTTGAACTCACCGAACCGCAAGACGCCCGCCTCGAGCGAAAACGCCACGAATTCGCGGGCCAGTTCGTCGGTGTTTGCGGCAGCGCACCCCGTTGGGCTCATCTGAGGAATCCTGTGCTTCGTCTGGTCACGTTGAATCTGAACGGCATCCGCTCGGCGGCCACCAAGGGTTTCGAAGCCTGGACTGCGACGACGAAGCCCGATTTTATGGGCGTGCAGGAGGTCAAGGCCCAAGCCGACACCGTGCTCGGGCGCTTCGAGCAGGTCGCCGGCATGACCGGGCACTTTCACTACGCGCAGAAAAAGGGCTACTCGGGTGTGGGCGTGTACTCGCGGCACGAGCCCAGCGACGTGCGCACCGGCATCGGCAACGTGGAGTTCGACGATGAAGGCCGCTGGGTCGAGCTGCGCTTTGACGACCCCAGCCGGCTCGACTTTCCTCGCTTCAGCGTGATCAGCTGTTATTTCCCGAGCGGCAGCAGCGGCGAAGAGCGGCAGCAGGCCAAGTTTCGCTTTTTGGCGCTGATCGAGCCGCACCTGCAGCGGCTTCGCGCCGAGCGTGAATTCGTCTTGCTGGGCGACATCAACATCGCCCACAAGGAAATTGACCTCAAGAACTGGAAGGGCAACCTCAAGAACAGTGGCTTCCTCCCGGAGGAGCGCGCCTGGATGACACGGCTGCTGGACGCCGAGTCCGGTGGCGGGTTGGTCGATGTGTTTCGCCGGCTCGACCCGAACCCCGAGCGCTACACCTGGTGGAGCAACCGCGGCCAGGCCTGGGCGAAGAACGTGGGTTGGCGCATTGACTACCACCTGGCCACCCCCGGCATCGCATCCCGCGCACGTCACACTGACATTCACCTCGAGCCGAGGTTTTCAGACCACGCGCCGCTGACGATCGATTACGACTTCGCGCTTTGAGCCCGCGGCGCGTCGGTGAATGGGGCCGTTTGGGGCTGTCGGGGCTGAGTTCATGATCGCCGGTGTGGGCGGCTGTGTCAGTCTTGCAAGGTCTCGTCCGTCAAGGCTTTTCCGGCTTTAGGGCTTCGCCAGACCGTCGTACAGTTACGTTTTTGTCATAGCCGTGTGGCGCCCTTCTTGCTGCGGCAAGGGGGCCTTTTCAGATTCACTTTTTCATTCACAGGCCACATCGAAATCCATGCTGTCCGTTCAAGATGTGGAGTTGCAACTTTCCGGGCCGCAGTCCGACGCGCTGGTCAAGAGCATCGGCATTCCACCGCGCCCCGCCGTGTTGCTGGAGATCGAAAGAGAGATCGCCAAGGATGACCCCGACCTGCGCAACGTGGCTCGGCTGGTGGCCGGTGATGTCGCTCTCACGGCCGCCATGCTGCGGACCGTCAATTCGCCCGCTTTCGGGCTGAAGCGGCACTGCGAGACCTTCGCGCAAGCCTTGGCCTTGCTGGGCATCAAGCCGCTGAGTGCGCTCATCACCAACCTGATGTTGCGTCGTGTGCTGCCCACCGATGGTCTGCAGCTCACGCGCTTTTGGGACGTTTCCGGCAAGCGCTCCTATGCACTGGCCAAACTGTCGCGGCACATGGGCGAGGTGGCGCCCGACCTCGGGCAATCGTTCGGCCTGTTTTGCGATGTGGGCATCCCGTTGATGATGCAGCGCTTCCCGGACTACGCAAAAACGCTCAAGGCCTGCAACGATGAGCCCGAGCGCAGCTTCACCGCCATAGAGCATGAGCACCATCTGGCCGATCACGCGCTCATCGGCGGCATGATGGCGCGCAGCTGGGGGGTGTCAAAGTCCGTGTGCCTGGCGATCCGTTTGCACCACGATTACTCGATCTCCCAGAACCCAGACATGCCGCACGATGTGTGTCAGATGGTGGCCATGGGGCTGCTGGCCGAGTTGGCCATCCAACGCTTTGCCGGCATGAACCACAGCTCGGAGTGGGACAAGGGCAGCGACCTCGCCATGGGCTCTTTGATGTTGACCGATCAGGACCTGGAAGACTGGGTCGACCGGTTGCTGGAAGACTTCTCCGCGGGCAAAGCCTGACCCCCGGGCCGGGCCGCTCACCGCACCTGCCTGAGGTGGCGGACGCCACAACCCACCTTGAATCCACCATGCCCCTCGACAGCCTCGAATTTGAAACCGCCCCGAACCCGACCGCCAGCGTGATCGTGCTGCACGGGCTGGGTGCCGATGGCAATGACTTCGTGCCCATCGCCGAGGCGCTCGAGCTCGACGCCGTCGGCCCGGTGCGCTTCGTGTTTCCGCATGCGCCGGTGCGCCCGGTCACCATCAATGGCGGCATGTCGATGCGCGCCTGGTATGACATCCGGCAGGTCGATCTGGTTCGTCAGGAAGACGAGGGCGGGCTGCGTGAGTCCCGGCTGCAGGTCGAAGCCCTGATCGCCAAGGAGAAGTCGCGCGGCGTGCCTGCCGGGCGCATCGTGCTGATGGGCTTTTCGCAGGGCTGCGCGATGACGCTTCTCACCGGCTTGCGCCACGCCGAGCGGCTGGCCGGACTGGTGGGGCTGTCAGGCTACCTGCCGCTGGCCGATACCACCGCCGCCGAGCGCAGCGACACGAGCACAGGCTTGCCGATTTTTCTGGCGCACGGCCGGGCCGACCCGATCATTCCGCTGTCGCGGGCGAGCGCCTCGCGCGATGCACTTCAGGCGTTGGGCTGCGATGTCGATTGGCACGAGTACGCGATGCCGCACTCGGTGTGTCCGCAGGAAGTGGCCGATCTCAACCGCTGGATGCTGCGCGTCCTGGGCTGAGTCGGCCCGAAACGATCAGCCGGAGCGTTCAGCAGCGGCGCTGGGCTTGGGTGGCGAAAAGCGTTTGGTCGGTTTGTCGGCACGGGCGTACAAGCCCTCAACAGCAGGAATGTTGGCCTGGAGATCGCGGATGCGGGTTTCGCCCGCCGGGTGGGTCGACAGCCACTGCGGCGGCGCACCCTTGTTGGTCGAGCTCATCTTTTGCCACAGCGTGACGCCGGCGTGCGGCTCGTAGCCGGCGCGTGCCGACAAGTCCAGACCGATCTTGTCGGCCTCCGATTCGTCGTTGCGGCCGAACTTCAGCGTGAGCAACTCGCCGCCCTTGTCGGCGAGGAAGCGACCGCCGCCGCCCAACCCCAGCAGGGCCGAGCCGATCTCGATCACACCTCGGGTGGCGGCGGACTTGCCCATGCGCTCGCGGGCGTGTTCGCGCAAGGCGTGCGCTATCTCGTGGCCCATGACCTGAGACACCTCGTCGTCGCTGAGCTGCAGCTGATCAAGGATCCCGTAATAAAAGGCGATCTTGCCGCCCGGCATGCAAAACGCGTTGATCTGCCGGCTGCCGAGCAGGTTGACTTCCCACTTCCAGTTCGCCGCACGCGCCGTGCTGTGCAGGTTGGGTGAATTGCTGAACGGGATCAGGCGCTGCGCGATCGCGCGCAGGCGCACGAGTTGCGGGTGGTTGTCCGGCGCCAGCGCCTTTTGCTGTGCGGCTTGCTGCAGCATCTGCTTGTATTGCTGAGCGGCCGAGGCTTCGACCTGCTCGGCAGGCACGAGTTCGGACAAGGAGGAAGGCTCGTCGACCTGCACGCCGTATTGGGCCCAGGCGGGCGTCAATGCCGCAGCGGACACACCGGCCATCGTCTGGGCAAACCGGCGGCGCGAATGCAAGGCGCAGCGGCAACCTGCATGGTGCCAAGGGGCCCAGGTGGATTGCGTGTCAGGCTCGAACGGCGCGTGCGGGTCGAATTCGGTCTTCATGAACATGTCTCTGGCTTGCCGGTGGTGGGGGTCAATCTTCAGCGATGAGAGTGGCCGGATCGACTTCCAGTTCAATCACCGCCGCGCGCAGCCACCACAGCATCAGCAACGCCGGTGCGGCCAGCACGGTGGACAACACGAAAAAAGCCGGCCAGCCGATCGATTCGGCCATCACTCCGGCCAGCGGTCCCACCCAGACTCGACCCACTGAAGCAAACGCCGACAGCAAGGCGTACTGCGTGGCCGTGAAGCGCTGGTTGCACAAGCTCATCAGGAAGGCCACGAAGGCGGCAGTGCCCATGCCGCTGGCCAGGTTCTCGGCCGCAATCACCATCAGCAGGCCGCCGTCGATGTCGGTGGCATGCGCCAGCCTCACGAAGCCCCAGTCGAACGCAGGCACCACCAGCCCGGGCCACATGCCCTTGCCATTGACCGCCAGCCACCAGAAACCGAGGTTGCTCAGCATTTGCAGCACGCCAAACAGCAACAGCGAACGCCACAGGCCCAGTCGCAGCATCAGCGCGCCGCCCAGCAGCGCACCTGCGATGGTCAACCACAGACCGATCAACTTGTTGACCAGACCGACCTCGGCCGGGCTGAACATCATGGATTTGAGGAGGAACGGCGTCATCAGCGAACCGGCGAACGCATCCCCCAGCTTGTAGAGCACGATGAACGCGAGGAACGCTGCCGCGCCGCGCTGCGAAAAGTAGCTGCGCAGGCCGCTGAGCAGGGTCTCGAACCGTGCCGCGCGAGCCGCCCACGCCGCCAAAGGCAAGGTGAAGGCCAGGCCCAGCAGCAGTGCGAGCAGGTCGATCCACTTGGTCTTGAGCGCGTCGGCCATCGCGCTGCCATCGAACCACGGCGCCAGCAGGATGCGGGCCACCGGCGGGCCCAGCCGGTCGCTGACCAAGAAGCCCACGGCCACAGCCACCACCAGCGCAGCGAAGCCGATCAGATCCTGCCGCGCGACGCTGGAGCGGTCGCCCAGCGCACGCACCCTGGGCAGAACCAGCGCCGACAGCACCGCCGCGCCCGCCATCAGGGCCGCCATGAGCCGGTAGACCGCCGGCCAGCTCCAGCCGCCGCCCGGCCCCGTGGCATTGGCCGGGTCGACCCAAATCAGCGCGATGCCTCCCGACAGCACCATCGCCAGCCGATAGCCAAGCACGCTGAGCGACGAGCCCAGGCCGCGCTCGCGTGCGGCCAGCAAGTCGGTGCGATAGGCGTCGATGACCACATCCTGAGAGGCGGCCACAAACGCCACCAGCACCGCCAGCAGCGCAAAGGCCTTGGTGGACCCGGTGGGCGAGGTTCCGGCCAACCACAGCAACGCCCCGGCCAGCGCCAGTTGCGTGAGCACCAGCCAGCCACGCCGCCGGCCGAGCCATGGCAGCTCGAACCGGTCCATGAGCGGTGCCCACAGGAATTTGAAGGTGTAGGGCAGCCCGACCAGGCTGAGGAAGCCGATGGTGGCCAGATCGAGGCCCTCGAGGCTCAGCCAGGCCTGCATCGCCTGCCCGGTCAGCGCCAGCGGGAGGCCCGACGCAAAGCCGAGAAAGGTGACCGCAGCCAACCGGTGCAGCGCGGCGGCGTCGAAGCGGGCGGCGCTTGGCATGCCTGCGGGCACGCCTTGTAGAGGGTCGGTCATGCCGAATTCTAGGGACGGGGCTCGACCGGACCGCAGTCGGTACTTCATCGAGAATTCACCCATGAACGCGACCCCATTGGCACTGCCGCCCAGCTTTTCGAGTGCCGAATTTCGAGCCGCACTCGGCACCTTCGCCACCGGCGTGACGGTGATCACCGCTCGCGACGAAAACGGCGTTCGGGTGGGGCTGACTGCCAGTTCATTCAATTCGGTCTCGCTCACGCCACCGCTGGTGCTGTGGAGCCTGTCGCGCAACGCGTCGACGATGCCGGCCTTCAGCCGCGGGTCGCACTACGCGATCAACATCCTCGCTGCCGACCAGCGGCACATTGCCGAGCGCTTTGCAAGCAAGGACATCGACCGATTCGCGGGCGTGGCCCTGCGCGAGGGTGCCCGCGGGGCACCCGTCCTTGAAGGCGCGATGGCGGTGTTCGAGTGTTTCAACCGCAGCCAGTACGCCGAGGGCGACCACATCATCTTCGTGGGCGAAGTCGAACACTGCCAGCGACGCGAAGACGCGCAGCCCCTCATCTATCACGGCGGGCGCTTCTTCACCGAACTGCCGCTTTAGTGACTGCGGCCGATTGCCCTGCCAGATTGCCGGATCAGCCCAGGCCATGAGCCACACCGACAGCGCCGCGGCTGCCATGCAGGATGAGCCCGCGCCACCGGCCCCCACACTGGCTCAGGCGCTGAGCTTCTGGTTGTGGCTGGGCTGCATCAGTTTCGGCGGACCGGCGGGTCAGATCGCCTTGATGCACACCGAGTTGGTCGAGCGTCGACGCTGGGTCTCGGAGGGGCGCTACCTGCACGCGCTCAACTACTGCATGCTGCTGCCCGGACCAGAGGCACAGCAACTCGCCACCTATCTGGGGTGGCTGCTGCACGGCACGCGCAGTGGCATCGCGGCGGGGGCGTTGTTTGTGCTGCCCTCCCTGGTGATCCTGATCGCGCTGAGCTGGATCTACATGGCGCTGGGGCAAACGCCGGCCGTGGCCGGCGTGCTGTGGGGGATCAAGCCGGCCGTGACGGCCATCGTGCTGGCCGCGGCGTGGCGTATCGGCAAGCGATCATTGAAAAACGCCGCACTTTGGGCGATTGCGGCCGCGGCCTTTGCGGCCATCTACGTCTTGCATCTGCCCTTTCCGCTCATCGTCCTGTCTGCGGCGCTGGTCGGTTGGGTGGGCTCGCGCTTGGCACCCGAGTGTTTCCGCTCCGGCGGCGGTCATGGCAGCCGCAGCGCGCGGCGGGTCAGAGCCGTGATCGACGACGACACGCCGACCCCCGAGCACGCCCGATTCAGCCGGCTCAGGCTGCTGCGACAGTTGGCCGTGGGGATCGGGCTTTGGGCGGCGGCGATGGTGGCCTTGCTGAGCTGGGGCGGTGCGCAAGGCACGCTCGCACAGATGGGCTGGTTCTTCACCAAGGCAGCGCTGCTGACCTTTGGTGGCGCCTATGCGGTGCTGCCCTACGTGGCGCAAGCGGCGGTGATGCAGCACGGATGGCTGAGCGCGCCGCAAATGATCGACGGTCTGGCGCTCGGTGAAACAACGCCCGGGCCGCTGATCATGGTGGTGGCCTTCGTCGGCTTCGTAGGCGGCTGGACGCAGCCGATGTTCGAGCCGGATGCGGTCTTCCTGGCCGGGGTGGTGGCCGCCTGCGTGGCCACGTTCTTCACCTTCTTGCCGTCGTTCGTGTTCATCCTGGCCGGCGGCGCGCTGGTCGAGGCCACGCACGGTCAGTTGCGCTTCACCGCACCGCTCGTGGCGATCACTGCGGCGGTGGTCGGCGTGATCGTCAACCTTGCCGTGTACTTCGCACAGCATGTCCTGTGGCCCGATGGTTTTGCGGGCCCGTTTGGTTGGGCGAGTGCACTGATCGGACTGACCAGTGCCGTGGCGCTGATGCGCTTCGAGGTGAGCGTGATGCGTGTGATCGGCGCGTGCGCGCTGATCGGGTTGGTGCGAGCGCTGTTGGCCTGACGCCGGAAGGCTCAGCTGGATCGCTCGACGGCCCGTTCGATTTGCTGCTGCACACGACGCGTGCCCCGCAGCACGAGTTCGGGCTCGAGTTGACCCTGCGGTGCCACGACCGCCACCACTTCGTCGACCGTGGCGGGATCGGTCATCAGGGCATGGACGACGGCCGACAGCACGCAAATGGACCGGCGCTGAACCTGGGTTGGCAATTCACGAGTCGCGTTGACCACGACGTGATACCGGACGCTGTGGACCGCCGCGGGAGCCAATCCCCAGCTTTCGCACATGGCCGCACCCAACGCATCGTGGCTGACGCCGAATTCCTGATGCTCCAGGAAGGCGAGCTCCTCATCGCTTTCGGCATCGGCCATCATCGAAAGGTAGCGGTCCTTGGAGTGACGAAACAGCACCGCCTTGCCGCACTCTTCAAACAGCCCGGCCGAGTGAGCGGCCCAAGGATCGACGCCGATCGCATCACCGATGCGACCCATCAACAAGCCTCGCACGGCTGCGCGCTCCCACACAGGCGCAAGATCGGGCGCGCTGGAAAACACGGCGCGCAGTCCCATCTCGAAGGTGATGCCCGCTACCTCTCGGGTACCCAGATACGAGATCGCCTGGTGCACGCTTTGAACACGGCCCGACAGCCCATATAGCGAAGAGTTGACGGCCTTCAAGACCGCTGCGGCAAGCGCCATGTCCGACTCGACCAGAGCGCCGATCTGCTGCAAATTGACATCGTTGGCAGCCAGCAATGAAGACAACTTCACCAGCGACTCCGGCTGGGCCGGAATGTCGATGTTGAGCGCGCGCAGTTCAGGGGCGACAGGCATGGTGATTGGGTCAGACGCAAACGACAAGTTCAGCGGATCGTAGTGCGACCTGTCGGGCTCATTGGGCTGAACAGGCCGATTGCGGCCAGTCAATTCTTCGTCGGGCCACCTCGGGCGTTCATCAGGTCCTGAAAAAGCCGTCCCAAGCCGTCTTCACGATCAGCAAGAACACGACGCACACAAACACGGCGCGCACGAAGGGTGCGCCATGTCGCAGGGCGAGCCGGGTGCCGATCAGGCTACCGACCACGTTGGCCACCGCCATCGCGCCAGCCAAGTGCCACCAGACATGCCCTTTCCAAGCGAACAGCACCAAAGCCGCTGCGTTGGTCGCCGTGTTGAGGAACTTGGCACTGGCGCTGGCGTGCAAGAAATCGAAGCCCAGCAGCCTGACGAACAGGAAGACCAGAAAGCTGCCCGTTCCCGGGCCGAAAAACCCGTCGTAGACACCCATGATCAAGCCGACGGCGCTGGCCACCGCCGTCTGCATGCGCCCCGTGAGACGTGGCGCATGAACCTGCCCAAAGTTCTTTCGCATCAGCGTGTAGACCAGCACGCCCAGCAGGACCGCTGGCAGCGCCCGGCGAAAGTACTCCGGGTCGATCGCGATCACGCCCCATGCGCCAGCGGCGCTGCCGATCCATGCCGAAATGGCCGCGGGCCAGAGGGTTCTCCACGGCAACTGGACGCGGCGGGCGTACTGCACCGTGGCCCAGCCGGTACCCCAGATTGAAGCCCCCTTGTTCGTGCCAAACAAAGTGGCAGGTGGCGCTCCCGGAAAAACCCCGAACAGGGCTGGCACCAACACCAGACCGCCGCCGCCGCCAATGGCATCCACGAATCCTGCGAAGCAAGCGGCCAAGGTGAGCGTGACAAGTTCCAGCATCTGCTTCGCAGCGTCCGTGACACCGAATGTCGAAGAAAACCAAAACCCAAAAAGAAAAGGCGCCGGGGATACCAGCGCCTTTCGATTTTTACTCAAGCCGTTGGTACGGCCCGGTTATGGCGTCGGGGGGTGGTTGCCCCCTTTCGCAAATGATGCCTCCTCATCACCCCGCGTGGGAAGTCACCACTTGGATGCTCCCGCGAGACCACGGACTGTAGAGTTGACGCCACTCCTCTGAAATTCGGGTTTTCCCTCCTTTTGAGCATGGGCATTTGTGAGCGGGTAAACGCCTCGTCGCGAGGCCACTGGGAGAATTTCGCGGGATACCCCCCAAAACAACACTCCGGGACGCGCCCATGGGAGAACGCTTTGCCCAAAATCGAATAATTCATCAATAATCTAACTTCTATTGTCCGTAGCAGCGCCTTTGCTTGAATGGTTCAGGATAGGTTGAAGCTACACAGTTATTCTGTGTTTTCCGGAAAGAAAGGCGCTCGAAATGGGCAACAAACTCTACGTTGGTAACCTCTCGTACAACGTACGTGACGATGATCTGCAACAAACCTTTGCGCAATTCGGCACCGTGTCGTCTGCCAAGGTCATGATGGACCGTGAAACCGGTCGCTCCAAGGGCTTCGGCTTCGTGGAAATGGGCTCCGATGCGGAAGCGCAGTCCGCCATCAATGGCATGAACGGACAACAAATGGACGGGCGCGCACTCGTCGTCAATGAAGCGCGTCCGCGCGAAGAGCGCCCAGGCGGCTTCGGCGGCGGCGGTAGCCGTGGCGGCTTCGGCGGCGGCGGTGGTGGCTACGGCGGTGGCGGTGGTGGCGGCGCAGGCCGCTCCGGCGGCGGTGGCGGCTACGGCGGTGGTGGTGGTGGTGGCGGCTACGGTGGTGGCGGTGGCGGCGGTGGCCGTTCCGGCGGCGGTGGTGGCGGCTACGGCGGTGGTGGCGGTGGCCGCTCCGGCGGTGGTGGCGGCTACGGTGGTGGTGGCGGCCGCTCCGGCGGCGGTGGCTACTGATCAGGCTTTTGATCAGTGGAGCCGGTGAAGACCCCGGCTTGAACTGAACATGACGGCTGCACCTCAGGGTGTGGCCGTTTTTGTTTGCGCGCGGCTATTCGCCTCGGCGGGGTTTTCGTCCTCGCCCTTGAAATGCCAGGTCGAAAAGGCCATTCGGCAGCACATTGAGCAGCCCTGCCACGAGCCCCATCTGCCAGGGAATCACACGGTGGCTGACTCCCCGATCGATGGCGCGCAGCGCACTGTCGGCAAACGCCTCGGGCGACATCAGGAACGGCATGGGATACGGATTGCGGCGCGTGAGCGGGGTGTCGATGAAGCCCGGGCTGATGGTCACCACCTTGAGCCCGAAAGGCCGGCACTCGCCTCGCAGGCTCTCGCAGTAACTGATCACCCCGGCCTTGCTCGAGCAATACGCGCCATGTCCCGGCAGGCCGCGAATGCCCGCCACGCTGGCGATGCCCACCAAGGTGCCAGCGCGGCGCTCACGCATTGGTTGCAGGAAAGGCTGAAACGTCGCCGCCATCCCGATCAGGTTGGTTTCGAGGATGTCTCGCAAGACTGCCAGGTCCTCGAATTCGGCGGTGTCGAAGCCCTCGCTGATGCCTGCATTGGCGATCACCACGTCGGGCAAGCCCTGCGTGAGCAGACACCGCCGTCCGGCGCCGGTGATGCTTTCGATGTCGCGCACGTCAGCCGCATAGACCTCGCACCGATCGGCATCCAGTCCTTGAGCCTGAGCCCAGGCTGTCAATTCGTTGGCCCGGCGCGCGACCAGTGCTAGGCGGTAGCCGGCACGCAAAAACCGCTCGGCCAGCGCCAGTCCGATACCGCTCGAGGCCCCGGTGATGTACGCCAGCGGAGCACTCAAGAGATGGCCCGCCCGCCCCAGTCCATGCAACGCCGTGCCATGGATGACCTCGCTACGGCTTCTTGAACGGTGCGGCCGAGCCAGGAAACGAGGCCTGAACACGACCGTTGAACTGCGCCACTCGGGTGAGGTTGTCGTAGGTCATGGAAGCGCCCCGCACCTCGGTGGCGTCACGCGTGATCACCACCGGCAGGTGGGAGCTCACGCGCTCCGTGCGCAGGAAGACGTGCAAAAACTCGCCCCGAAAGTTGATCGGCGCCTCATGGGCATCTCCCACGTCGTAGGCCTCGCGCAGCACGCGGGCCCCGCCTGTCAGCTGTACCTCGGAGCCGTCGCCGTTGGACAGCGCCTTTTCGGCCCATGCCAGCGTCACACGCCCTTCCGGGGTGATCGAGCGCAGATGGACCTTGTCGATCTCCAGCGTGTCGGTGTCCGGATAGTGCCGCAGGGTGTCGCCCTCGATCTGCACCGACAAGGCGCCGGCATTGGCGAACTTCTGTACCGTGAACCCGTTCATCGTGTAGTCGGGCACATGCCGCCGCACGGCCTCCGGCTTGTTCCCCTGGAACACCGGCGTGTTCTTGGCCAAACGCCACGTACCCAGCGCCAGCAGCGCCATCAGCACGAGAGGCAGATAGTGGGATGCCGCGTCGACGAGACGGCGGTACCACGGTGCCGTCGAGCGCCGTGACCGGGGCTCGTCGACCGCGCTCAATGGCGACCCGGCCCCCGAGTTCAAAACGCGCTCCCGATTGGGCAGTCGACAGTACGCATCAGGACGAGGTGTCGAGCGTGGTGAGATGGCCTTGCAGCAACGCCGCGTAGCAACCGGCGGCCGTCAGCAGCAAGTCGCAGCACTCGCGCGCCGCCCCCATTCCGCCGGTCAGGGCGGTGACGTGATGCGCCACCGCGCGCACCTCGATGTGCGCCTGGGCTGGCGCACAGGCAAACGCCGCGCGTGTCATCAACGGCAGATCGGGCCAGTCGTCGCCCATCACCGCGAGCTGATCCCAGCCGAGCTGCAGGGCCTGCATCACCTCAAGTGCAGCGGCGAGCTTGTCGTGGACGCCGTAAACCGCCTGGGCGATGCCCAGATCGGCAACGCGGCGGCGCACCGCCAGCGAGTCGCGTCCGGTGATCACCACCGGCGTGATGCCGCCGCGCGCGAGCAGCTTGAGCCCGTGGCCATCGAGGCTGTTGAACGACTTGAAGGCTTCGCCATGCTCGCCAATGTGGAGGCTGCCGTCGGTCAGCACGCCGTCCACATCGAAGATGGCCGCACGAATGCCTTGCGCCTGGAGCAGCAGTTCCGGCTCGAAGGTGAGCGCCGGGGAAAGCGCACGGGGCTCGCGTGGCGTCATCAAAGCACCTTCGCCCGCATGAGTTGATTGAGGTTCAGGGCCCCCGCGAGCCGCTGTGCGGCGTCGACCACCAACACGCCGGTGACACGGTACTGCTCCATCAGCCCCGCGGCGTCCACCGCCAGCGCGTCGTCGCGGATCACCTTGGGCCGCGGGTGCATCACGTCGCTCGCCCTGAGCGCACGCAGATCCTCGCCCCGCTCGATAAGGCGGCGAAGGTCGCCGTCGGTGAAGATGCCCAGAACCTGCAACTGCGCGTCGGTGACGGCCGTGAAACCCAGCCCCTTGCCCGTCATTTCGGACAGCAAAGCGCCGAACATGGCGTCCGGCGCCACGCGAGGCACCGCGTCGCCCGAGACCATCAGGTCGCGCACATGAATCAGCAACTTGCGCCCCAGGCTGCCACCGGGGTGCGACAACGCAAAGTCGGCTTCGCGGAAACCACGCGCGTCGAGCAGCGCTACGGCCAGCGCATCGCCGAGCGCCATCTGCGCGGTGGTGCTGGCGGTGGGAGCGAGGTTGAGCGGGCAGGCCTCTTGATCGACACCGCTGTCGAGCGCCAGGTCGGCGTGGCGCGCCAGCGAGGAATCAGCGCGACCGGTCATGCTGATCAGGGTCACGCCCAGGCGCTTGAGTGCCGGCAGCAACGCGGCGATCTCATCGCTTTCGCCTGAGTTGGAAATCGCCAGCACCACATCGGCCGGCGTGACCATGCCAAGGTCACCATGACTGGCTTCAGCGGGGTGCACGAACATCGCCGGCGTACCGGTGGACGCGAGCGTCGCTGCGATCTTGCGGCCCACGTGCCCGCTCTTGCCCATGCCCATCACGACCACCCGGCCGCGACAACGCAGCATGGCCTCGGCGGCTCGGGCAAAGGCGTTGCCCTGGCGCGATTTCAGGCCGATCAACGCACGCGCTTCGATGTCGAAGGTGTCGCAGGCCAACTCAAGGGCACGCCGGGCGTCGAACACTTCGTGCGGGGCGGCTTCGACAGGAGCGGGAATCGGCATGCGCGCAGAGGTGTCCATTAGGATCGAACCACGAGGGAGACGCATTCTAGGCACGCCACTCTGGCAGCAGGGTGCCGCGCGCGAAACCCCGCAATCCACCGCGCTGCACACCACTGGCGACACACGCATCTGATGGCATCCACCTTCGAGCTGATCCTGCTCTACCTCGTGGCCGCGGTCGCGGGGGTGGTGCTGTGTCGCCTCGCAAAACTGCCGCCGATGCTCGGCTACCTGGCCGTGGGCGTGGTCATCGGCCCGCATGCCATGGCGCTGGCCAAGGACTCCGCCGGTGTGCGTTACCTCGCCGAGTTCGGGGTGGTCTTCCTCATGTTCGTGATCGGGCTCGAGTTCAACTTGCCCAAGCTCAACAGCATGCGCAAGCTGGTGTTCGGCCTCGGGCTGGCGCAAGTGGTGCTCACGATTGGCGGCACGCTGGCCGGTCACTTTCTGCTGGACTGGCTGTATTCGTTCACGTCGCACCCGTGGCAACTTTCGTGGCAAGGTGCCATCGTGCTGGCGTCGGCCATGGCGATGTCGAGCACGGCCATCGTCGTGAAGCTCATGGCCGACCGGCTTGAGCTCGAAAGCGAACACGGGCGGCGCGTCATGGGCGTGCTGTTGTTCCAGGATCTGGCGGTGGTGCCGCTGCTGGTGCTGATTCCGGCGCTCGACTCAGGCGGTACCGATCTGGTCGTCACGCTGGGCACGGCCGCGCTCAAGGCCACCGCGCTGCTGGCCATCTTGCTGGCCGGCGGACAAAAGCTCATGCGCTGGTGGCTCACGATCGTCGCGCGGCGCAAGAGCGAAGAGCTGTTCATCCTCAACTTGCTGCTGGTCACGCTCGGGCTGGCCTGGCTGACCGAGCACTTCGGGCTGTCGTTGGCGCTCGGCGCCTTCATTGCCGGCATGCTGATCGCCGAGACCGAATACAAGCATCAGGTCGAGACCGACATCCGTCCCTTCCACGACGTGCTGCTGGGCCTGTTTTTCATCACCATCGGCATGAAGCTCGACTGGCACCCGGTGATCGACCAATGGCTGCTGGTGCTGCTGCTCACGCTGGTGCCGGTGGTCATCAAGTTCGTGCTGGTGTCGCTGCTCGCGCGCCTGTTCGGCACCGCACCGGGTACTGCGTTGCGCACGGGCTTGTACCTGGCGCAGGCCGGTGAATTCGGTTTCGTGCTGCTCACGCTGGGCGCACAAGAGCACCTGATCGACCCGCGCTGGATCAGCCCGGTGCTGGCCAGCATGGTGCTCAGCATGATGCTCACGCCGCTGCTCATCGCCTACAGCGACCGCATCGTGATGCGGCTGAGCGCGACCGACTGGTTGATGCAGTCGGTGGCCATGACGACCATCGCCAAGCGCGCCATCAACACCGAGGCGCACGTGATCATTGCCGGCTACGGCCGCAGCGGTCAGAACCTGGCGCGCGTGCTGGAGTCGCAGCGCATCCCCTACATGGCGCTGGACCTGGACCCCGACCGCGTGCGCAAGGCCGCAGCCGCCGGCCAAAGCGTGGTGTTCGGCGATGCGGCGCGGCTGCAAAGCCTGATGGCCGCCGGTCTGGCGCGTGCCAACGCGGTGGTGGTGAGTTATCACGACACCCCTTCGGCACTCAAGATCTTGCGGCTGGTGCAAGAACACGCGCCCAAGGTGCCGGTGATCGTGCGCACCATCGACGACAGCGATCTTGAGCGTCTGCGCGCTGCCGGTGCGACCGAGGTCGTTCCCGAAGCCATCGAGGGCTCGCTGATGCTGGCCAGCCATGCTCTGGCACTGGTCGGCGTGCCCATGCGCCGGGTGCTGCGGGTCGTTCAGCAACAGCGTGATGCCCGCTATGGATTGCTGCGCGGATACTTTCTCGGCGCCGACGACGACACTTTCGACGAACGCGGCAACATGCGGCTGCACAGCGTCACCCTCACCGCCGTGAGCCACTGTGTGGGACAGCCCCTGGCGGCCGAAGCCCTGCATGCAGTCGGCGTGTCGGTGGTGTCGGTTCGCCGCGCATCGGGCGTGGTGAGTCACCCCGAAGACGGTCTGTTGCTGGCGGCTGGTGACACCCTGGTGCTGTCGGGTCTGCCCGAGCCGCTGGCGCTCGCCGAAGCCAAACTGCTGTCGCGCGGCTGACGCCCGCTGCGACCTGACCCCCACCGATGCCCATGATCCGAGTCACTGAACTGCGCCTGCCGCTCGACCATCCCCAAGCCGATCTGCGCGCGGCCTTGCTGCTGCGGCTGGGCGTGAAGGACACCGCGCTGCGCTCGTTCAATGTCTTCAAGCGCAGCCACGATGCGCGCAAGAAGTCCGCCATCGTGCTGATCTACACCATCGACTGCGAGGTCGACAACGAGGCGGCGGTGCTGGCGCGGCACGCCGGCGATGTGCACATCAGGCCCTCGCCCGACACCCGCTACCGCTTCGTCGGCCACGTACCGGCCGACTGGCGTGCCAGCGAACGCGCACGACCGCTGGTGGTGGGCTTCGGGCCGTGCGGGCTGTTTGCCGCGCTGGTGCTCGCGCAAATGGGCCTGCGACCGATCGTGCTCGAGCGCGGCAAGGAAGTGCGCGAACGCACCAAGGACACCTGGGGCCTGTGGCGCCAGGGCGTGCTCAAGCCCGAGTCCAACGTGCAGTTCGGCGAGGGCGGTGCGGGCACCTTCAGCGATGGCAAGCTGTGGAGCCAGATCAGCGACCCGCGCCACCTCACGCGCAAGGTGCTCACCGAATTCGTCAAGGCCGGCGCGCCCGAGGAAATCCTCTACGTGGCCAAGCCGCACATCGGCACCTTCCGGCTCGTGGGCATGGTCGAAAAAATGCGCGCCGAGATCGAATCGCTGGGCGGCGAGATCCGCTTTCAGCAGCGCGTGGTCGATGTGCTGATCGAAGCCGGCGGCATCCGCGGCGTGACGCTGGACACCGGCGAGCAACTCGACGCCGACCACGTCGTGCTGGCACTCGGCCACAGCGCGCGCGACACCTTCACGATGCTGCACGGGCGCGGCGTGTTCATGGAGCCGAAGCCGTTTTCGATCGGCTTTCGCATCGAGCACCCGCAAGGCGTCATCGACCGCGCACGCTACGGCGCGGCGGCCGGCCATCCGGTTCTGGGTGCGGCTGACTACAAGCTGGTGCATCACGCCAGCAATGGCCGCTCGGTCTACAGCTTTTGCATGTGCCCGGGCGGCACCGTGGTGGCCGCCACCTCCGAGGAAAACCGCGTCGTCACCAATGGCATGAGCCAGTACTCGCGCAACGAGCGCAACGCCAATGCGGGCATCGTGGTGGGCATCAACCCGCAGGATTACCGGCAGGATGGCCTGACCGACGGACCGGTCAGCCCGCTCGATGGCATGGCCTTCCAGCGCCACTGGGAATCGCGTGCCTTCGAACTCGGCGGAGGCGGTTACATGGCGCCAGGCCAGCTGGTGGGTGACTTCATTCGCGGGCAGGCCTCGGGCGTGCTGGGCTCGGTCGAGCCGTCTTACAAGCCGGGGGTGCACCTGACCGACCTGGGCCGGCGCGGCCACGCCAGCTTGCCGCTGTACGCCATCGACGCGATCCGCGAAGCGCTGCCCGCGTTCGAGCGGCAGATCAAGGGATTCAACATGCCCGATGCGGTGCTCACCGGCGTCGAAACGCGCACCTCATCGCCGCTGCGCATCACCCGTGGACGCGACTGGCAAAGCGTCAACGTGCGCGGCCTGTACCCTGCCGGCGAAGGCGCGGGCTACGCCGGCGGGATCATGTCGGCCGGCGTCGACGGCATCGAGGTGGCCGAGGCGGTGGGTCGCTCGATGTTGGGGTTGGTGGACTGACCCGCTGGCTCACGGCTTGAGCGATCAGGCCCACGCATCGGCCAAGGCATGGGCTTGCTGCAAGACCAGTTCCACCGCGGCCACTTCCAGATCCGGCGGGTACTTGTACTTGCGCAAGATGCGCTTGACCATCAAGCGCAGTTTGGCCTGCACGCTGTCGCGCTGCGTCCAGTCAACGGTCAGGTTCTTGCGCAAGTTCTCGGTCAGTTCGTGGGCGATCTTCTTGAGCGTCTCGTCGGTCAGCTCGCGCACGGCAGATTCGTTGTGCGCCAGCGCGTCGTAGAAGCGCACCTCGTCTTCGGTCAAACCCAACTGCTCGCCGCGGCTGGCCGCTGCGCGGAAATCCTTGGCCATTTGCACCAGCTCTTCCATCACCTGCGCGGCTTCGATGGATCGGTTCTGGTAGCGCTGGACCACGTCGCTCAGCATGTCCGAGAACTTCTTGTTCTGGACCACGTTGCTCGCAAAGCGTGACTTGATCTCGCCTTCGAGCAGCCGCTCGAGCAGCTCGACCGCCAGATTGCGCTCGGGCAGGTTGCGCACCTCAGCCAGGAAAGCGTCGTCGAGGATGCCGATGTCGGGCTTGTCGAGGCCCACCGCATCAAAGATGTCGACCACCTCATCGGACACCACCGCCGAGTTGATGATCTGCCGGATGGCCAGCTCGCGCGCCTCGTCGGTTTTCTTCTGCGCGCTGACATCGCGCTTGGTGAGGATGACCTTCACCGCTTGGAAAAACGCCACTTCCTCGCGCACCGCCTTGGCATCGTCCAGCGTGCAGCACAGCGAGAACGCCTTGCTCATTGCCAGCGCCGTGTCGGCAAAGCGCTTCTTGCCGTCGGCCACGCCCAGCACATGGTTGGCCGCGCCGGCCAGCGTCTTGTGGCCGCCGTTTAAAAAGTCCGACCAGTCAAAGCCGTGCAGCATGGCGTGCAGCACATCGAGCTTCTCGGCGAGCACGCTGAACGCCTCGTGCGCGTCCACGGTGGGCCGTCCGCGACCCTGGCTGGCGGTGTATTCCTTCAGGGCTGACTTCAACTCGTTGGCGATGCCGATGTAGTCGACCACCAGCCCACCTTGCTTGTCCTTGAAGACCCGGTTCACCCGCGCGATGGCTTGCATCAGGTTGTGGCTCTTCATCGGCTTGTCGATGTACAGCGTGTGCACGCAAGGCGCATCAAAGCCGGTGAGCCACATGTCGCGCACGATCACCAGGCGCAGCGGGTCCTCGGGCTTCTTGAACCGCTTTTCCAGCCGCTTCTTGACCTGCGCGCTGTAGATGTGCGGGCGCAGCAGCGCCTTGTCGCTGGCCGATCCTGTCATCACGATCTTGATGGCGCCCAACTCGGGGTCGTCGCTGTGCCAGTCGGGCCGCAGTTTGGTGATCTCGTT
Source organism: Burkholderiales bacterium (assembly GCA_947372225.1). Classification (GTDB taxonomy): domain Bacteria; phylum Pseudomonadota; class Gammaproteobacteria; order Burkholderiales; family Burkholderiaceae_C; genus PBB1. The sequence goes on from CANBSV010000003.1 coordinate 42,850, forward strand.
GTAGAGGTGCACGCAGATGTCGCGACTCATGCCCACCACCATGGCCTTGCCGCTTTGCGCCTTGTTGCGTTCCTCGAAGTGCGCCACCAGATCGGCCGCCACGCTGGCGATGCGTGGCTCGGCACCGACCACCTTCTCCAGCGCGGCCCAGCGGCTCTTGAGCTTGGCCTGCTGGCTTTCTTCTTCATCCTCGGCGAGCTCGTCCACCTCGCCGTCGATGGTGGCCAGCTCGTCGGCCTTCAGGCCCAACTTGGCCAGCCGGCTCTCGTAGTAGATGGCCACGGTGGCGCCATCTTCCTTGGCCTGCTGCATGTCGTACACGCTGATGTAGTCGCCAAACACCGCGCGCGTGTCGCGGTCTTCGCCCGACACCGGCGTGCCCGTGAACGCGACGAAGGTGGCATTCGGAAGCGCGTCGCGCAGGTGCTGGGCGTAGCCCACCTGGTAGCGGTCGACCGTGGGCGCAAATTCAGCCTGGTTCGGCGCCGGCGCGCCCGAGCCCGTGGTCAGCACCGTGGCCGTGGTGCCAGTCGCCGGACGTTGCTTCACGGTCTTCAGCTTGGCCTCAAAGCCGTACTGCGTGCGGTGAGCTTCGTCGGCGATCACCACGATGTTGTGGCGCTGCGAGAGCGTGGGGAAGGTGTCTTCGTCCTCACCCAGCATGAACTTCTGGATGGTTGCGAACACGATGCCGCCGCTCGGTCGATTGGCCAGCAAGGCACGCAGATCCTGGCGCGAGCCGGCTTGCACCGGCTGCTCGCGCAACAGGTCTTGCGCCAGCGAGAACACGCCAAACAACTGGCCGTCGAGGTCGTTGCGGTCGGTGATCACCACGATGGTCGGGTTGGCCATCAACGGCTCTTGCATCACGCGCGCCGCAAAGCAGGTCATGGTGATGCTCTTGCCGCTGCCCTGCGTGTGCCACACCACGCCACCCTTGCCGCGCACGCTGGGTGCGCCGTCCGGGCGCGATGCCGCAATCACCTGGCCGATGGCCGCGCGCACCGCGTGAAACTGGTGATAGCCGGCAATCTTCTTGACCAACGTGCCGTCGTCTTCAAACAGCACGAAGTAGCGCAGGTAGTCCAGCAAATAGGTCGGCGCCAGCACGCCGCGCACCAGCGTTTGCAGCTCGTTGAACGGCCCCAGCGGATCGAGCGTGATGCCATCGATCGTGCGCCAGGCCATGAAGCGCTCGGCATTGGCCGACAGCGAGCCCAGAAGCGCGTCGGTGCCGTCTGAAATCACCAGCACCTCGTTGTATTGAAACGCGTCGGCGATCTGTTCCTTGTAGGTTTCGATCTGTTGGAACGCCTTCCAGACATCGGCATTCAAGTCAGCGGGGTTCTTCAGCTCGATGAGCACCAACGGCAGGCCGTTGACGAACAAGATGATGTCGGGCCGGCGGGTGTGGTTCGGCCCCTGAATCGAGTACTGGTTGACCGCCAGCCATTCGTTGCGCGCAGGCTCGGCCCAATCGATCAGCCGCACGAAGTCGCCTCGGGTTTCACCGTCGCGCTGGTACTGCACCGGCACGCCGGCCACCAGTAGACGATGAAAGTGCCGGTTGGCCGCCAGCAGCACGGGCGTGCCCATCTCGACCACCTGCTGCACGGCGTCGTCGCGCGCGGCCTGCGGCACCGCAGGGTTCAGGCGGGCCACGGCCTGGCGCAGCCGCTCGATCAGCAACACCTGGCGGTAGCTGGTGCGCTCGGGGGTAGTGCCGTCAGGCGCGATGTCCGGGCCGTAGAGGTGGGTGTAGCCCACATCGGCCAGCCACCCAAGGGCCTCTTGTTCGAGCTGATCTTCGGTCATGCGGCTGGGCCTCTGATCAGGGCTCGAACTTCGGCATCACCCGCCGCATGAATGTGTCGAAGAGCGGCACTGTGAAGGCCATCTCGCCGTGTGCCGGGCTGTAGACCATGCCCTTCTTGATCAGTTTGTCGCGCACGGGCGCCAAACTGTTGATCTTGACGCTCAGTTTGACCGCGACGTCGTTGGTGCGATATGGACCTGCCCCCAGCTCGGCCATGGCTCGCAAATAGGTCTTCTCGCGCGGGGTCAACCTGTCGAAGCGGACACGGAAGAAGTTCTCGTCCAACCGTTGCGATACCAGTTCACTCGTCTCGCTGATGACGGCAGCACCGATGGGCGACGTGGCAGCGTGGTTCCAGGCCTGATAGCCCCACTCCTGCAGGAAGTACGGATAGCCCTGCGTGAGTTTGAAGATTGCTTGCAATGCCGCTGGATCGAACTCGGCGCCCTCGGCTCGAACAGGGTCGCGCAAAGCCTTCTCGGCATCGGCTTGGGGCAGCGCCCCAACCGTCGGGAAGCTGAACAGCCGCTCTGCGTATGACTGTGACTCGCCCGCCAAGCCGGGCAGGATCGGCAGACCCGCGCCCACCAGCACCAGCGGCAGCTGGCGCTGCTGCATCTTGTGCATGGCCATGATCAGCGCACTCAGCTCATATGAGCTGAAGTACTGGATCTCGTCGATGAGAATTGCCACTGCGGCATGGCGCTCCTGCGCAGCCTCCGCCACGGCCACGAACAGGTTGGGCAGGTCCACCTCCAAATCGCCGCTGTCGGCTGAACCGGGCTCGGGCTCGATGTCCAGGCCGATGTCGAGGTCGCCGACCTTGACCTTGATGGAACCAATGAAGCTGCGAAGCACCCCCAAGCCTTGCCGCACCTTGTCGCCGGCGCCCTTGAGCCGATCCAGTTCGAACAGGAGGCGGCGCAGGTGCGGGACCAGCAGCACGGACAGCGGCTTGCCCTCGTGCGCCTCGACCAGAATGGTGCGAAAACCGGCCGCTTGCGCAGTGCGCTCGATCTCGTTGAGCAGCACCGTCTTGCCCACCCCGCGCAGCCCGGTGAGCAGCATGCTCTTCTCGGGACGTTTGGCCAGCACACGGCCGAACAGCACGCGGGCTTGTTCCAGGATGCTCTCGCGGCCGGCCAATTCGGGTGGTGGCGACCCCGCACCTGGGGAGAATGGGTTGCGGATCTTGTCCATCGTCAAGAAGACTATACCGATTTATTCCTATTTATACATTGATGATCGTATAAATATGGATTCTTTGCTATCAAACCCCCTCGCTGCCACTTCGCCTCAATCGCTGATCGATCCTTGACAGGCCTCTCGCAAGCCTGTCACGTCGTCAACGCGGTTTCTGCTTCTGGAAGCCACAACCGAACGACGATCAGCACCCGTTCAGTCGTCGGGCGTGGCAATCGTCCAGATGCGCTTGAGCGGCAGCTCGGCCTTGATGTCCGGATCCAGCTTGTCGTAGTTGGCCAGCAGTTGCTCGACCAGGTCGTTCGCGTTCCAGATGCGCACCTTGAAGAACTGCGACGGGACTTCCCTCGTGACCGACGACTTGAACCCGGACCACGACACGAACAGGCCCTGGTCTGCCGCGACGCTTTGCATCGCACCGATCAACTGGGTGAATTCAGGGCGGTCGGCCGGCGTGTCGCCTGACTTCACCTGCACGCAAATCCGCGGGTGGTCGAACCCGAAAGAGCCCCCCGCGGCCAGGATGTCGATGCCCCGGTCCGCACCGGGCGGGCTCAGGTGCGTGGTGAAGCCCTGAGCCTTGAGCACGGCCTCCACCAGCCGGGCCATGCCGTGGCCCATGAACTTCTGGATGATGAGCCTGGCGATCGAGTCACGCGCCAACTGTTCAAGGTCTACATCGGCGTCGTCCGGAGCAGGAGCGGCCGTGCCGTTGCTTTGCGGCGCCGTCGCGGCCGCGACCGGGACACTGTGCCAACTGTTCTGCCCCATGGCCCGGACCCGACGCTCGGCATCGTTGCGCTTGATCTCGCAGATGGTCAGCACCGACCCCAGCGAGTACAGGATGTCCTGGTCAAACGCCGTGCGCGGCACCTGGGTGTTCAGCCACCTGATCTGCCGAGAGTGCCGAAACAGAGGTTCCGCAGCCGCTTCATAGGTGCACGCGCTCACGATCTCGCCGATGGCGATGGTCGAGGTCAACTTGCTCGGCACCGCCACCCAATCGCCCACCTTCATGGCTAGTGCGAAGGCCCAGATCTGGCCCGACCAATTGCCGATCTTGCGTGTGGGCTCGCCGGGGCATACCTGCTGCAGCAAGCTCTTGATCCCGGCGTAGTCGGGGATCGTGGTCAGGTCACTGCCGATGATGGATTCCCAGGTCAGGTAGACCCGACCGTCCTGCATGAAGCGAGACTCGTATTCGCCGTACTTCCCGGCGCGGACCAACCAAAGTGCCATGGGTGTGGTGTTCTCTCAGTGGGTGGTGAGGATCGCTTCAGCTTCCGGCAGCCGAAGCTGACCGGAGATCAGGCGGGGGAGCAGGGTGTCGCGGAGCGCGGCGAGGGTTTGGGCTTGCTGCTCATTCGACACCAGCCGATCGAACAGCGGCGCCGCAAATGCCATAAACGCCTCGACCACGGGTGAGGACGGCACCAGCACAGGGATGGGTCGAAAAGCCTTCTTGCTGATTTCCATGAAGGTCGATCCGTTGGCGCGCGCCTTGATGCCATCCATGTTCTGCTGACACCACAGCAGCATGTAAATCGGCGGCAACAGGCTTCCCGGCGGCATGGCGATGTAGCCCTGGTTAATGGCAACCGGCATCTGTGAGATCGCGAGATAGCCGATGGGTGCGCGCGACGACATCAGCAAGGTTCCCGCAGGCAACAACCCTGAACCGATCTTCGACAGACCTTTGCCAGACAGTCGCCGTTCGGTGCTCAGCAGTACGGGTGACGGCAACCCCGAGAGGTCTTTGGGCGTGGTCCATGCGTGCTCCTCGGGAGTCCAGTAGCCGGGCTCCTTGGTGTCCGGCGTGGCGCCGCCCACGCATTCGACGGCATCGCCAACCGGTTGCACCGACCACCCCTTCGGCACCAACCCCAACGCCGACTCCTCGAAGCTGTCCGGAAACAAGGCCGCGGTGGCTTCGTCCATGCCGGCCGGGGCGAGGCCCTGGCTCCTGGCGTGCACCGGGTCGAAGTCGACGAACCACGACTTGAACAGCGCCTGCGCGATGGCTTCGAGGGTGACGTTGGTTTCGCGCAGGAGGGCGATGCGGTCGTCGATTGCGCCAAGCGTCTCGGCAATCTCTCGCTGAACAGATAGTGTGGGCGTCAGGACGCGCAGCGCCTCCAAGACCGGAATACGCAGGTTGCTGACCGTCGAGCCAGTGCCTTCGTTCCAACCGATCTGGTGTTGAAGGTATGGCGATTGGAGAGCAAATAGCAAAAAGCGCCCATCCACCTTCATCGGGTCAGGGCGCAGAAGCACTTGACGTTGACCAACGCAGCAACGAAGCCCCCGAGGTATCTGGCAGACATCGCCCATCGGAGCCTCACGGGTCATGACGATATCGCCGGCCTGCGGGGCAGCGCGCCTGACACGGCCTTGGTAGTGCTCCTCGTCTGTGAAGCTTGGGGAACTCAAGTCGAGCCGCCCACCTTTAATGTTCTGGTTCCGCAGGACGACCACGCCGGAACTTGTCCACTTCGGTGTCGCGTGTGGGCAATCCACCACGAGCAGGCAGAGCGATTTGAGACTGTGCTCCACAACCTCAGAACTCATACCCCAGCCCCCCGAGCCTCTGCCGGATCACGAGGTCCAGCTCCGCCCCCTTGGCCATCTGCTCGCCCAACGTCTCGGTCAGAGCCTGCATCTTGAGCTCGAAGCCTTCGTCATCGTCTTCGACCGCTTCGGCGCCCACGTAGCGGCCCGGGGTGAGCACATGGCCGTGCTCGGCGATTTCGGCGAGCTTGACACTGCGGCAGTAGCCGGGGGCGTCGGCGTAGTCACCGGCACCTGCCTCGCCGCGCCACGCGGCCACGGTGGTGGCGATGCGCTCGATGACGGCGACGGTCAACTCGCACTGCACGCGGCTGATCATGGTGGCGAGCTTGCGCGCGTCGATGAACAGCACCTCGCCGGATCGTGAGCGTTTGCCTTCCTTCCCTTTCGCCAGGAACCACAGGCAGGCCGGGATCTGGGTGTTGAAGAACAACTGACCGGGCAGCGCGATCATGACCTCGACCACGTCGGCGTCGACCATGGCGGCGCGGATCTGGCCTTCGTTGTTCTGGCTGGAGCTCATGGAGCCATTGGCCAGCACGATGCCCGCGCGCCCGTGCGGTGCCAGGTGGTGCAGCATGTGCTGCAGCCAGGCGTAGTTGGCGTTGCCCTGCGGCGGGTCGCCGTATTGCCAGCGCGCGTCGCCAGTCAAGCTGGCGTGCCACCAGTCGCTGATGTTGAACGGCGGGTTGGCCAGGATGAAGTCGGCGCGCAGGTCGGGAAACTGGTCGCGGCTGAAGGTGTCGGCGGGCTCGCGGCCGAGGTTGAAGTCGATGCCGCGTATGGCCAGGTTCATGGCGGCCAGGCGCCAGGTGGTGGGGTTGGCCTCCTGGCCGAAGATGGCTAAGTTGCCGATCTTGCCGCCGTGGGCTTCGATGAATTCTTCGCTCTGCACGAACATGCCGCCCGAGCCGCAGCACGGGTCGTAGACCTTGCCGTGGTGTGGCGCCAGCACCGCCACCAGCGTCTTGACGATGCTGCGTGGCGTGTAGAACTGCCCGCCGCGCTTGCCTTCGGCGCTGGCGAACATGCCCAGAAAGTATTCGTAGACCTGGCCGAGCACGTCGCGCGCTTCGCCAGCCGTGGCACCGAAGCCGATGGTGGACACCAGATCGACCAGCTCGCCGAGCTTGCCATCGGGCAGTTGGGCGCGGGCGTAGCGCTTGTCGAGGATGCCCTTGAGCTTGGGGTTTTCGGTTTCGATGAGCGACAGCGCGTCGTCGATGCGCCGGCCGATGTCGGGCTGCTTGGCCGCGGCGCGCAGGGTTTCCCAGCGGGCCGGCTCGGGCACCCAGAAGACGTTGGCCTCGCGGTAGTAGTCGCGGTCTTCCAGCTCAGCGGCGATGTCGGCGGCATCGACCTGGCCGTAGAAGTAGTCGTCTTGCGGATCGGCCAGCCGCAGCGTCAGTTCAGCGTGCTTGGCGCTGAAGGTGTCGGAGATGTACTTGACGAAGATGAGGCCGAGCACCAGGTGCTTGTACTCGGCGGCGTCCATGTTGGCGCGCAGCTTGTCGGCCGTGGCCCAAAGGGTTTTCTTGAGGTCGTCGAGCATGGGCTTACCCCTTCACGGGCTGTGGCCTACGCCGCCGGCGTCTTCTTGGCTGCCGCCTTCTTCGCCGCCGGAGCCTTGACCGGACGCGGCTCGAACTCGAAGCTGACCTTGCCTTCCTTGGCGTCGAACGCGAGTCGGGCCTTGAACTTGCGCCGGGTCTTGTTGGACACGAAGTTCTCGAGCAGATCGGTCTTGCCGGCTTGCAGCAGCTTGGTCATCTGCTCGCGCGGCACGGGCTGCTGCAAGATGATCTTGCCGCTCTTGAAGTCGCAGGTGACGTTGGCGCCCACGGCGTGCTCGCACACGTAGCTGGTGCCGTGCTCGAACACCTGGCCCTGGTCTTTCGGGCAGCGCCCGAGCGATTCCTGCTCCGAGAAATCGACCGGCTCGCCGGCTTCGCCCTTGGCGTCTTCGCCGAAGTCGAACTCGAGCTTCCAGTTCTTGATCTCGTCGTCGTACGCCAGCTTGAGCTCGGCGGTGAACGGCCAGCCGGCCTTCGAGCGAAAGCCCTCGAGCGGGCCGATCTTCTTGTCGGCGATGAAGGCCTCGACCTCGGGCAATTCGAAGCTGCGGCTGCCGGGGATCTTGCTGATGCTGAAGCCGCAGCCGTGCGGCTCGGCGGTGTCCACCGGCGCGGCGCTGTCCTTGCCGATGCAGGTGTAGCGGCGGTAGTTCTCCTTGACCACACCGCCGCAGTTGGGGCACGGCACGGCCAGGGTGGCGTAGTCGCCGGGAATGGTGTCACGGTCGTATTCCTTGGCCTTGGCCACCACGCGCTCGGTCATGGCGGCGATGCCGGCCATGAAGGTTTCGCGGCTGAGCTTGCCCTTTTCCATTTCGGCGAGCTGGAACTCCCAGTTGCCGGTGAGTTCGGGCTTGGTGAGTTCTTCGACCTGCAAACCGCGCAGCAGCGTCATCAGCTGGAAGGCCTTGGCCGTGGGGATCAGCTCGCGACCCTCGCGCACGATGTACTTCTCGAGGATCAGCCCTTCGATGGTCTGCGCCCGGGTGGCTGGCGTGCCCAGGCCCTTTTCAGCCATCGCCTCGCGCAGCTCGTCGTCGTCGATCAGCTTGCCCGCGCCTTCCATGGCGCTGAGCAGCGTGGCCTCGGTGTAGCGCGCCGGCGGCTTGGTCTTGAGCGGGTTGGCGTCGGCGCTTTCGGTTTGCACCAGCTCGCCGGGTTGCACCGCCACCAGGTTGGCGTCGTCTTCCTGCGCCTCGCGGCCGTACACCGCCAGCCAGCCCGGCTTGACCATCACCTTGCCGTTGGTCTGGAAGCTGAGCTTCTTGCCTGACGCTTCCACGGTCGAGATGCGGGTGGTGACCATGAATTCGGCCGGCGGATAGAACACCGCCAGGAAGCGCTTGACCACCATGTCGTAGAGCTTGGCCTCGATCTCGGTCAGGCTTTTCGGCGCCTGCAGGGTCGGGATGATGGCGAAGTGGTCCGACACCTTGGCGTTGTCGAAGATGCGCTTGTTGGGCTTGACCAACCCGTCGTTGAGCGCCTTGCGCGCATGGCCCGACAGCGCGCGCAGCGGGCCGGGCAGCTCCTCGTCGGCGAGCATCGCCATGGTCTCCTTGACCACTGGCAGGTAGTCCTCGGGCAGCGCCTTGCTGTCGGTACGCGGGTAGGTCAGCACCTTGTGCTTTTCGTACAGCGCCTGGGCGATGGACAGCGTGGTCTTGGCGCTGAAGCCGAAGCGCGAATTGGCCTCGCGCTGCAAGGTGGTCAGGTCGTACAGCGTGGGCGAGCTTTGCGAGCTGGGCTTGGCTTCTTCGGTGACGCTGGCGGGCTGGCCGCGCACGGCCTGTGCGATGGCCTGCGCATCGGCCTCGTTCCACACCCGGTCGGCGCGCAGCTCGGCGTCGTCGGGGTTCTTCTTCCAGGCGGTGTCGAACCACTTGCCTTCGTATTCACCGGCCACGGCAGCAAAGCTCGCCTTGATCTCCCAGTAGGGGCGTGACACGTGCTTGCGGATCTTTTCCTCGCGCTCGACGACCACGCTCAGCGTGGGTGTCTGCACGCGGCCCACGGTGGTCAGGAAGAAACCGCCGTCGCGCGAATTGAAGGCGGTCATCGCACGCGTGCCGTTGATGCCCACCAGCCAGTCGGCCTCGCTGCGGCTGCGCGCGGCGTCGGACAAGCCGTGCATCTCGGTGTCGGAACGCAGTTTGTCGAAGCCGTCTCGGATCGCCTGGGGCGTCATGCTTTGCAGCCACAGGCGCTGGATGGGCTTGGGCGCCACGGTCTTCTTCTCGTTGACGCCCGCGTACTGCACGATCAACCGGAAGATCAGTTCGCCTTCGCGTCCCGCGTCGCAGGCGTTGATCAGCGCGCTGACGTCCTTGCGCTTGACCAGCTTGACCACGGCAGCGAGCCGCGACTTGGCCTTGTCGATGGGCGCCAGATCGAAGTGCGGCGGGATCACCGGCAGGTGCGCAAAGCTCCACTTGCCGCGCTTGACGTCGAACTCCTCCGGCGCCTTGATCTCCACCAGGTGGCCCACCGCGGAAGTGACCACATAGCGGTCGTTTTCGAAGTGATCGGTTTGCTTGTCGAACTTGCCGGCCACCGGCGTGAGCGCACGCACGATGTCCTGGGCCACGCTGGGCTTCTCGGCAATGATCAAGGTCTTGGTCATGTTTCTTTTCGCAGGGAAAGGCTCTACCGCTAAGGGATCGTGTGGCCCCATTGCAAGCCACACGCGTCTCTACAATCGTTCCACTCGCGCGCACACACGCACGCCCAGGCACGCACACACACACGCGCGCGCACCCACAATTTCAATGTACCCAAAGACGCCGATGAAGCAAGCGGTCGCGCCCAAGACCCCCCGCAAGTCGCCGGGTCGCCGCGTTCAGGTCAAGCGCAGCACGGTGCACGGACGCGGCGTGTTTGCGATGGTCGAGATGGCCGCGGGCGAGCTGATCCTCGAATACACCGGCGAGATCATCGACTGGCCCGAGGCGCTGCGCCGGCATCCGCACGACCCGAGCGACCCGAACCACACGTTCTATTTCAGCCTTGAGGACGGGCGGGTGATTGACGCCAATCATGGCGGCAACAGTTCACGCTGGATCAACCACGCCTGCGAGCCCAACTGCATCGCCGATGAAACCGATGGGCGTGTGTTCATCCGGGCACTGCTCCCGCTGAACCCGGGTGACGAGCTGTTCTACGACTACGGCCTGGTGCTCGACGAGCGCATCACCCCCAAGTTGAAGAAGCAGTACGCCTGCCGCTGCGGGGCGCCAAGCTGCCGCGGCACGATGCTCGGGCGCACGAAGCGATGACACCGACGACCGGCCACCAGCTGGAGTGGAACGCCGAGAGGCTGTACCACCAGTTGTCGCGATGCGTCCCCAATCTGGGTGTCGAGGTGGTCGCGCAGATCGGCTCGACCAACACCGCCCTGCTCGAGCGCGCCCGCGTGACCCAACGGCCCGCGGGCGAGGTCGATCTGGACGCGCTGCGTCGTCGACCTGACGGCATGTCCTTCGGTCGCCGCGATGCCGACTACCAGCCTGCCCTGCTGGTGGCCGAACACCAGACCCACGGCCGCGGGCGGCAAGGCCGCAGCTGGCAGGCAGAACCGGGCGCATCGTTGACGTTTTCTCTGGCCATGGCGCTGGGGCCGACCGACTGGTCGGGCTTTTCGCTGGCCGTGGGCGTGGCGCTGGCCGAAGCGCTCGACCCGACCGCCGGGCGCGATACCGCAGGTGCCGCCACAGGCCGGCCCTGGATCGGCATCAAATGGCCCAACGATCTGTGGTTGATGCCGCCGCGCGGCGAACCGGGAGCCGGTCGCAAGCTCGGCGGGTTGCTGATCGAGACCGTGCCCGCCGGCGCGCTGCGGTTGGCCGTGGTGGGCGTGGGTCTGAATGTGCAGCCGATGGCGCTCGACGCGTCTCAGGCGGCCAGCGGCTTTGCCTGCCTGCAGGAGCTGGACTCCGATGCCTCGGCGCCCGGCGCGCTGCACCGCGTGGCCTTGCCGCTGGTCGAAGCCTTGCTGCAGTTCTCGCGTGGCGGCTTTGCGGCTTTCGCAGATCGCTTTGCCCGGCGCGATGTGCTGCGCGGCTGCACGGTACAAACCGGTGTCGCAGTGCACCCAGACTCGGCTGGCGAGGTGGCCAAGGCCCAGAGCCTCACCGGCGTGGCCGACGGCGTGGCGGGTCACGGTGCCTTGCGAGTAATCACGCCCGATGGCGTGCACGAAGTGATCTCGGGCGAAGTCAGCGTGCGGGTGTCTTCCGCCGGGAAGGAAAGCTCATGCTGAGGACCCTGGTGTTGGCCTTGCTGCTGGCCAATGCGGCCTTCTTTGCCTGGACCCAAGGCTGGCTCGATGGGGTGACGGGCGTTACCGCCCACGCCGATCGCGAGCCGCAGCGGCTGGGCCAGCAAGTGCGCCCAGAAACCGTGCGCCTGCTGCCCGACCAAGTGATGCTGGCCGCTTCGGCCCCGCCGGCGACTCGGTGCCTTGAAGCCGGCCCGTTCAATGCCACCGAAGTGGTCGCCGCCGAAGCCGCGCTGAGCGCCAGCCCTGCAGCCAGTGCGGTGGCGGGGCGCTGGAGCCGGCTGACCACCGACACGCCAGGCGTGTGGATGATCGCGGTCGGCCGCCCGGTGCCGCACGATGCGCAAGTCAAGAAGATCGCCGAGCTCAACCGCCTGGGCATCGCCTTCGAGGAGGCGAAGACCGCCAGCGGAGCCGATGAGAGCCTCTCGATCGGCCAGTTCGACACGATGGCTGCGGCCCAGGAGGCGCTGGACCGCTTCTCGGCGCGCGGGATTCACACCGGCCACATCGTGGAGGTGACGCCTCCGGCCAAATCGCATCGCCTGCGCATCGATGCCGCCACGCCTCCAGAGGCAACCACCCTCGAATCGCTGAGCCTGAACACGCCAGGCAAATCCTTCACGACGTGCCCCCAGCCCTGAGCGGCTGAACCGCTGCCCCGGCGGCGCTCGGCAGGGGTGTCTCAGACTTCGGGCCGGGCGCGCACCACCGCCCCGACGGCCAGAACCAGCGCCAGCAGCCAGGCCCCATCGATGGCACCGCCGCCGCTCACGCTGGCCGGCTCGGTGGTCCGGGCCAGCGCCACCGCCGCGGACGCATCGAGCATGCCCGCGCCGCAGGTCGACGTGGTGCAGTAGCACTCGAGTTGCTCGATGGCAAAGCCGTTTTCATCGAACGTGGGCGCGTGGCACAGCCCGACTTCCGGTGCCTCGCCAGTGGTGGGAAACGCCCGGGCCGAATCGCGCAGGAGCTTGCGAACCTCGTCGGGGTTGAACAACGGCTGCGCGGCCAGCATCAGCGCCGCCGTACCGGCCACCAGCGGGGCCGAAAAGCTGGTGCCGGCCGTGGCATTGGTGCCGTCGGTGTAGGCGTCCTCGGCGGCCACCGGGGTGGTCGTGCCGCTGTTGGTGGTGGTCAGCAGCGGGTACAGGCACTCGCCGGTCAGATTGACGCAGTTGCCGGCCGGCGCGCTCAGCGCAATCTCCGGGCCCAGATCGGAGTAGCCGACCTTGGAGCCCAAGTGGCGCAGACCGGCCACACCGATCACGCCCGGGCAGTTGGCCGGGGCGTTGACCTCACCCCCACTGGTGTTGCCGGCCGCAGCCACGACCACCACACCGGCCTGGTTGATTTCGCGGATCGCGTCCTGATAGGCGGCGCCACAAGGCCCCGCACCGCCCAGGCTCAGGTTGATGACGCGCGCCGGGTTGGGATTGGACGGCACACCCGCCACGCTCAGGCCCGCAGCCCAGCGCATGGCCGGGATGATGTCCGAGTCGAACCCGCCGCATTTGCCCAGCACGCGCACCGGCAGCACCAGCACGTTGCCGCCGGGGCCCGTGATGCCGGCCATGCCGCGCGCGTTGTGGGTGATGGCGCCGATCAGGCCGGCGGTTTGCGTGCCGTGCCACGAACTGGCAGACACATCGGCCAGCGTGCAGCCCACCGTGTTGGCCGGGCCGTTCACATCGGCCTCGCTGACCCAGTCGCCGGGATCAGAGGGGTCGCTGTCGCGCCCTGGCGTGCCGTCGTTGTCAAGGAACGGATCGGTGACGAAGTCGTAGCCGGGCAGCAGGTTGCCGCCATCGCCAAAACGCCGCAGGTCGGGGTGATCGAAGCGCACCCCTGAATCGAGTACCGCCACCACGGTGCGCCGGGATTGGCCGGCCAGCCCCGTCCAGGCGCCTTCGACGTTGATCGACGAGCGCTCATCGCCCAAGGGAGCGCGCAAATACCACTGACCCACGGCGGGTCCAGGCGCGCCCAACCCGCTGGCGTAGCGGGGATCATCGGGCGCTGACAGCCGATGCCGTCGCTCGTCGGGAACGGCGTATTCGACCTCGCTGTCGCGCGCAAGCCGCTGTGCCAGTTGACGCGAATCGAGCCCGTGCGCCGTGACCACGCGGGTGCGCTCGGTGGGTCCGGCGCGCTCGCGCATGGCCATGCCCAGGCGGTGCGCCAGGCCCTGCACCTGCGATGGCTGCGTGGCGGTGTCAGGCGCATCGCTCGCGGCAGCAGGTGCCTTGAGCTTGACGATCACGCGCGCCGTCGCGGGGCTGGTCTGCGCCACCGCGGCGCTGCTGGCGAACCACAGCGCCAGACCGCACAGCGCCAAACCATGTCGGAAGCGGGGCATCAAAAGTCGCATGGTGGTTTCCGGCTAGGCCCAAAGCGGCCGCCGATGAGTGTCGGCGACGCACATCGCACTGAACCGCCGAAAAGCGGGCGGAATCGGCCGCCCGACAGCGGCCTGACGCGTGAGGCTCAGCGGGCGAGCACCTGCACCATCTCGAGCACCTTGTTCGAGTAGCCCCACTCGTTGTCGTACCAGGCCACGACCTTGACGAAGGTCGAGTCCAGCGCGATGCCGGCATCGGCGTCGAACACGCTGGTCATGGGCTCGCCTCGGAAGTCGGTGGAGACCACCTTGTCCTCGGTGTAGCCCAGCACGCCCTTCATCGCGCCCTGGCTGGCGGCCTTCATGGCTGCGCAGATGTCGGCGTAGGAGGCCGGCTTGTCGAGCTCGACGGTCAGATCGACCACCGACACGTCGCTGGTCGGCACGCGAAACGCCATGCCGGTGATCTTCTTGTTCAGCTCGGGAATCACCACGCCCACCGCCTTGGCCGCGCCGGTGCTGCTGGGGATGATGTTCTCGAGGATGCCGCGTCCGCCGCGCCAGTCCTTGTTGCTCGGGCCGTCCACGGTCTTTTGCGTGGCGGTGGCCGCGTGTACCGTGGTCATCAGGCCGCGCTTGATGCCGAAGGTGTCGTTGAGCACCTTCGCCACCGGGGCCAGGCAGTTGGTGGTGCAGCTGGCGTTGCTGATGATGGTCTGGCCGGCGTAGGTCTTGTCGTTGACGCCGTAGACGAACATCGGCGTGTCGTCCTTGCTGGGCGCGCTCTGGATGACCTTCTTCGCGCCTGCGTCGATGTGCTTCTGGCAGGTGTCCTTGGTGAGGAACAGGCCGGTGGCCTCGACCACCACGTCAGCGCCGATCTCGTTCCATTTGAGTTCCGACGGGTCCTTCACCGCGGTCAGGCGGATGCGTTTGCCATTGACGATCAGCGTGGTGCCGTCGACCGCGATGTCGCCCTTGAAGCGGCCGTGCACGCTGTCGTACTTCAGCATGTAGGCCAGGTACTCGGGTTCGAGCAGGTCGTTGATGCCGACGATCTCGATGCCGGGGAAGTTTTGAACCGCAGCGCGGAACACCATGCGTCCGATGCGTCCGAAGCCGTTGATGCCTACCTTGATGGTCATGGGAGTTTCCTCAGTTTTGAATTCTTGGGATGCGCAGCATCAGCCGCGCAGCGCGCGCAGCACCGTGGCCGCCACGTTCTCGGCGGTGAAGCCGAAGTGCTTGAACAGCACCGGCGCGGGCGCCGACTCGCCATAGGTGTCGATGCCCACGACCGCAGCGCAGCCGTACTTCCACCAGCCGTCGGTCACGCCCATCTCGACCGCAATGCGCGGCACGCCGCGGCCCTTGGCGTTGCACAGCATCACGCTGGACTGGTAGGCGCGGCTCTGGCGGTCGAAGACCGATGTGGATGGCATCGAGACCACGCGCACGGCCACCTTCTTGGCGGCCAGCAGTTGCTGCGCGTGCAGCGCCAGGCTGACCTCGGAGCCGGTGGCGATGATCACCGCCTGCGCCTTTTTCTTCAGCCCGACTTCGCTCGGCTCGGCCAGCACGTACCCGCCCTTGGAGATGTCGTCGAGGCCGCTCTTGGGCGCGTAGGGCAGGTTGTGCCGCGACAGGATCAGCGCGGTCGGGCGCTGGCGGTTTTCGAGCGCGCAAGCCCAGGCGATCGCGGTTTCGGCGGTGTCGGCCGGACGCCAGACATCGAGCCCCGGGATCAGCCTCAGCGACGCGGTGTGCTCCACCGACTGGTGCGTCGGGCCGTCTTCACCCAGGCCGATGCTGTCGTGCGTGAACACGTGCACCACCCGCAGCTTCATGAGCGCGGCCATGCGCAGCGCGTTGCGGCTGTAGTCGCTGAAAGTCAGGAAGGTGCCGCCGTAGGGGATGAACCCGCCGTGCAGCGCCACGCCATTCATCACCGCGGCCATGCCGAACTCGCGCACGCCGTAGTTGATGTGGCGCCCGCCGTTGCTCGAGCCATCCGTGCCAAAGCGCAGCGCCGGGGTGTGGCTGGTGTTGGTGAACACCGAACCGGTCAGATCGGCGCTGCCGCCGAGCAACTCGGGCAGCGCCCGGGTGAACGACTCGAGCGCCATCTGGCTCGCCTTGCGGCTGGCCACCGTGGCGGCCTGGGTGTGCGCGGTCAGCGCAGCGTCCACCGCCACCTGGGCAAAGTTCTTCGGCAGGTCACCGGCGACGCGACGCACGTACTCGAGCGCGAGTTCAGGGTGCGCCTTGCCGTAGGCCTCGAAGGCATCGACCCACTTCGTCTCGGCGGCCAGGCCGGTGTGGCGAGCGTCCCACTGCTCGTAGGCTTCTTCGGGGATCACGAAGGGCTCATGGCCCCAGCCGAGCGCTTCGCGGGTGAGCTTGATTTCTTCGGCGCCCAGCGCCTCGCCGTGTGCCTTGGCGGTGCCGGCGCGGTTGGGCGAACCCTTGCCGATGGCTGTCTTGCAGCAGATCAGCGTGGGCTTGTCGGCCTGACGGGCCGTCGCGATGGCGGCATCGACCGCATCGGCATCGTGGCCGTCGACGTTGGCGATCACGTTCCAGCCGCAAGCCGCGAAACGCTTGGGCGTGTCGTCGATGAACCATGGCGCCACCGCACCGTCGATGCTGATGCCGTTGTCGTCGTACAGCGCGATCAGCTTGTTGAGCCGCCACGCGCCGGCCAGCGCGCAGGCTTCGTGGCTGATGCCCTCCATCAGGCAACCGTCGCCCAGGAACACGTAGGTGTGGTGGTCGACGATGGCGTGACCGGGGCGGTTGAATTCAGCGGCCAGCAGTTTTTCTGCCAGCGCCATGCCCACTGCGTTGGTGAAGCCCTGGCCGAGTGGGCCGGTGGTGGTCTCGACACCTGGCGTCACACCGACTTCGGGGTGACCCGGCGTCTTGCTGTGCATCTGGCGGAAGTTGCGCAATTCGCTCATCGGCAGGTCATAGCCGGTGAGATGCAGCAACGAATAGATCAGCATCGACGCGTGTCCGTTGCTCAGCACGAAGCGATCGCGATCGGCCCAGTTCGGATTGCCCGGGTTGTGCTTGAGGTGCCGGCCCCACAACGCCACGGCCATCTCGGCCATGCCCATGGGCGCGCCGGGGTGGCCCGAGTTGGCCTGCTGCACGGCGTCCATGGTCAGGGCACGAATGGCGTTGGCCATCAGGGAGGTGTTTGTTTCTGACGCGTTGGCAGCCATGCGGATCCCTGAGTTGACGAGTGAGGAAAACCCCTGATTTTAGGCCGCGCTCGATAATCCGGGCCATGTCGATGCCGCCGGCAAGCGCCGAAATTCGCCCTCTCAAAGCCATCGTGCTGGCCGCCGGCCGCGGCGAGCGGATGCGCCCGCTGACCGACGTCACACCCAAACCCTTGCTGAAGGTTCACGGCAAGCCGCTGATCGAGTGGCACCTGGAAGCACTGGCTCGTGACGGTGTGCGCGAGGTGGTGGTCAACGGCGCCTGGCTGGAGCAGCAGCTCGTCGACACCCTGGGCGACGGCTCGCGCTTCGGCCTTTCAATTGGCTATTCGCTGGAAGGCCGCGACCACGGCGCTGCACTCGAAACCGCAGGCGGCATTGCCAAGGCGCTGCCCTTGCTGTGCGATGCGACGAAAGCCTTCGGCGACGACGCGTTCTGGGTGGTCTCCGGAGACATCTACATCCCCGGCTTTCGCTTCGATGCCGCGGTGGCGCGCCGCTTTGCCTCGGGTGAGCGGTTGGCGCACCTGTGGCTGGTCGACAACCCGCCGTACCACCCTACGGGCGACTTCGGGCTCGACGCCCGGGGCATGGCGCTGTCAGGTGAGGCCGCGGCCGACGGCGATCGCTGGACCTACGCCAACATCGCCTTGTGCCGCGCCGGCCTGCTGGCGTCGGTCACACCCGGCAGCCGCGCGGCGCTCGGGCCGCTGCTGCACCGAGCCATGCAAGAGCGGCGCATCAGTGCCGAGTTGTGGCGCGGGGCGTGGGAAAACGTGGGCACGCCGGCGCAGCTCGGCGCCTTGAACGCGACCACCTGAGGCCGCTCAGGCCGTCGGCATGTCAATCACGCCAGGGCCGCGGTTGACCTCGACCGACACGTGCACCAGTGACGGGTAGCCCGCCAGCCGCGCGCGGTAATCGGCCGGCGACAGCGGCACTGCCGCCACCACGCAAACGATCACCGCATGGTGCTGCCGGCCGACGCGCCACAAGTGCAGATCAGCCACCCGCGCATCCGCATCGGACTCGATCGCCTCGCGAATCTGCACGGTGAGCGGGTGGTCCATCTCGCGGTCGAGCAACACCGCGCCGGTCTCGCGCATCAGCCCGAACGCCCACACGCCGATCACCACCGCACCGAGCACGCCCACCAAAGGGTCGAGCCACCACCAGCCCAGCCACAGCGCCGCGCACAGCGCCGCGATCGCCAGCACCGAGGTCAGCGCGTCGGCGAGCACGTGCACATAGGCGGCGCGCAGATTCAGGTCTTTTCCGGCCGGGGGCTTCGCCGAGGCCGCGGCGTCACCCTGGGCCTGATGGTGGGCGTGGGCGTGGGCGTGGCCGTGCGAGTGACCGTGTCCATGCCCCTGAGCGCGCGAATGCGGCTGGTGCTTGCCGTCGGAGTGTGCGTGGTGACCATGTGCGTGTCCGTGGCCATCGTCGCCCTCGCCCTCGCCCGCGTGTGCGTCGGCGCAGTGCAACAGCCACGCCGACAGCAAGTTGACCAGCAGGCCGATCACCGCCACCCACAACGCGGTGCCGGCGGCGATCGGCTCGGCGCGCCACAGCCGCATCGCCGACTCGAACGTGATCCCCACGGCCACCAGTGCCAGCACCAGCGCGCTGGCAAAGCCGCCCAGCACCTCGATCTTCCAGGTGCCAAACGCGTAGCGGGGATCGCCCGCGTGTCGCCGCGCCAAGGCATAGGCCGCAGCGGCCACCCCCAGCGCCAGCGAGTGCGTGCCCATGTGCCAGCCGTCGGCGAGCAGCGCCATCGAGCCGGTCCACCATCCGCCCACGATCTCGGCCACCATGGTGATCAGCGTCACCGCAAGCACCACACGGGTGCTGGCCTCGCCTCGGCGGTTGCCACTGTCAAAGGCGTGCTCGTGGGCCCACGCGCTGAGGTCGTGTTCTGGGGACGTCATGGGCGATTCCTGGTGGTGGCTGTCATTCGGTGTCTTCACATCAAGCTGGTGCCGCTTTTTCACAGAGCAAGGGCAACGCGCACCATGCCCGCTGTCCGGCATCCTATGCGGCACGCGTGGCTATAGTCGATTCATGACGACCTCCAGCTTCATCGCGCGGCGCGCCCATCTGGCGCAACTGCTGCAAGCCCACGGCGGCGGCGTGGCCTTGCTGCCCACCGCACCCGAGCGACAGCGCAACTCGGACACCGATCACCCGTATCGCCACGACAGCCATTTCCACTACCTGAGCGGCTTCAACGAGCCTGAGGCATTGCTGCTGCTGCGCAGCGATGGACACACCACGCTGTTTTGCCGTCCCAGCCACCCCGAACGCGAGATCTGGGACGGTCGACGGCTCGGGGTCGAGGCTGCTCCTCAGGCGCTGGGTGTCGATGCCGCGCTGCCGGTCGAGGCCCTCGACGACACGATGGTCTCTTTGCTGGCCGACCAGCGCGCCATCTGGTTTCCTTTCGGCCGCGGGCCTGAGCTGCACACCCGCGTGGCGGGCTGGGTAGCCCGAGTGCGTTCGCGCGAGCGCAGCGGCATCGAATGCCCGACCGAGCTGCACGACCTGCATCCGCTGGTGGCCGAGATGCGGCTGCACAAGGACGCGAGCGAGCTGGCGACCATGCGCCGTGCCGCCACCATCTCGGCCGGCGCGCACCTGCGCGCGATGCGCTACTGCGCGCAGCGCTTTCGCGAAGGCGCCACGGCCGTGGCCGAGTACGAGATCGAGGCCGAACTGCTGCACGAGTTCCGCCGCCTCGGATCACAAAGCCCGGCCTACCCGAGCATCGTGGCGGCGGGCGCGAATGCGTGCGTGCTGCACCACGCGGCCGGCAACACCCGACTTCACAGCGGCGAGCTGTGCCTGATCGACGCGGGCTGCGAGCTCGACGGCTATGCCAGCGATGTCACCCGGTGCTTTCCCGCCAACGGCCGCTTCACCGCGCCGCAGCGCACGCTGTACGAGCTGGTGCTGGCGGCACAGCAAGCGGCCATCGGCGCCACGCGCCCCGGACTGCGCCAGCGCGACGCACACCATGCGGCCGTGCGTGTGCTGGCGCAAGGCATGCTCGATGTGGGACTGCTGTCGCGAGACACCCACGGCGATGTCGATGCGGTGATCGAAAGCGCGTCCTACCGCCAGTTCTACATGCACGGCACCGGCCACTGGCTCGGCCGCGATGTGCACGACGTGGGCGACTACATGGCGCTTGATGAAGCGCCCGTCGAGCAGCCCGATGGGCTGGGCGGCACCGTGGTCAAGCGGCCGTCGCGCGTGCTGCGACCCGGCATGGTGGTGACGCTTGAGCCGGGGCTTTACGTGCGCCCGGCCGAGGGCGTGCCGGAGGCGTTCTGGAACATCGGCATACGCATCGAGGACGATGCGGTGGTCACCGAAAGTGGCTGCGAGCTGATCAGCCGCGGCGTGCCGGTCGAAGCCGATGCGATCGAAGCCTGGATGCGCGGCTGAGCCTGACGGATCCCCTTGAAGCCGATGTCTGCACAGCCTGACGATCCGGCCGCGCCCCGCGCCCCGCGACTCGCGGTGGTCGGCGCCGGACCGGTGGGTCTGTCGCTGGCACTGCATGCCGCGCGCAGCCTGCCGCAGCTGCACATCAGCGTGTTTGACACGCGAGCCATCGATGCCGACGTGTCGGTCGACCCGCGCACGCTGGCGATGTCGCTGGGCAGCGTGCAGTTGCTGCAGCGGCTGGGCGCGTGGCCTGGCGATCTGGCGCAGCCCATCACCGAAGTGCATGTGTCGCAGCAGGGGACGTCGCTCGAAGGCCTGCTCGGCCATCGCCTGGGCGCCTGGGTGAATGAGCCACATGTGCGCATCGAGGCCGCCGAAGTCGGCGTGCCGATGCTCGGTGCGGTGCTGTCGTATGGAGCGGTCACCAGCGCGCTGCAAAAAGCCTGGCTGCGCATGAGCGAGGCCGAGCCCGAGCGCCTGATCAACCGCTTTTCGACACCGGTGCGATCGCTCAAGCCGCTCGAGGGTCCGAGCGGTCCCGGCGTGGAACTCGATGCGGACATCGCCGAGGCGTTCGATCTGGCGGTGATCGCCGAGGGCGGGGTGTTTGCCGATCAGGCGCGCAAGGCCATCAACCGCGACTACGGTCAGGTCGCCTGGGTGGGCCGCGTCACGATCGATGGCGCACGCAGCGGCGCGGCCTACGAGCGCTTCACCCGCCACGGACCGGCGGCGCTGCTGCCGCTGGGACCGGGACGCGCCGCGTTGGTGTGGTGTGTCGATGTGCGCGACGACCCGGTAGCGCCACTCAACGATGAGCAGCGCTGCACGGTGCTCAACACCATCTTCCCGGCCGAGGTCGGACGCATCACATCGGTCTCACCGCTCAAGCGTTTCCCGCTGGGGCTGAACGCCGAGCGCACGCTGATTGACCGCAACGAGGTCAACGGAAAGCGTGTACCGGGACGCACGGTGCGCATCGGCAACGCCGCACAGACGTTGCACCCGGTGGCAGGCCAGGGCCTGAACCTGGGCTTGCGCGACGCCTTCGTGCTGGTGCGCGAACTCGCGCGGCACGCCGACATCGACCGCTCGCTGCGCGGGCTCGAGTGGCAACGCGCGCCGGACCGCTGGTCGACCATCATCGCCACCGATTTCCTGGCACGCAGCTTCACCTGGCAGCTGCCCGGTGCGGGCGCGGCGCGCGGGCTCGGGCTGGCCGCGCTGCAGGCGATTTCGCCGCTCAAATCGGCCCTGACGCGGCAGATGATGTTCGGCCGGCGCTGAGCACCAGCGGCCGATGCCATTCACGTGAAAGCCATCACGCGAATGGCGGGCGCCGGGCTGCCCCGGCGCAGATGCCTGGCGGTAGATTCATCGTGCCCCCAGCTCTTGCGGTGGACCTCCATGGCTCAACCTGTTGCTGCTCCATCTCAACTGAAGGCCTCACAGGGCAACAGTGATCGGCTGATGGGCGCCTGTGTGCTGGCGTTCGTGATCGCGCTGCTCGGCTTGCCGACGGCCGTGGCGCTGGGGACCTCCTGGGTCGAAATTGCTGGCTCGACCCATGCCGCACGGCAAGCGCCTTCATGGGTTCAATCCGAGTCCGTGCGCGCGACCACCAGCGACGGCACCGCAGTGCTGGCGCGAGTGGCCATCGATGCCGGCAACGCGGCCACCCGCAACACCCTGGAGCAAGAGTGGTTGCAAGTGGCGCTGTTGCTGCAAAACAGTGTGGCCTCGCATCCGCATCAGGAGGTCGTCGGCACCAGCGGCTTCAGGCTGCTGTCGGCCGACATGCGCGATCGGCTCAATGGCTTTCTGGCGTCGCGGCGGGTCGAACCGGTGCGCGACGTGATCGTTCAGGATCTGGTGGTCAATCAGCTCTAGGGCTGCCGCGTCTTGCGCACATCACGCCGGTGGCTGAGCGCCGGCAGTTGCTCTCGCACAGCGGCCAGCCGAGCCAAATCAAGCTCCGCGAGCACCACGCCTTCGCCTTCGGACTGCACGGCGAGCACCTCGCCCCAAGGGTCGATGACCATGCTGTGGCCCCAGGTGCGTCGCCCGTTGTCGTGCAGGCCGCCTTGCGCAGGCGCGATGACATAGCACTGGTTTTCGACCGCACGGGCTCGCAGCAGCAACTCCCAGTGCGCCGCACCAGTGGTGTGGGTGAAGGCCGAAGGCACCGCGATCAGATCGCACGGCGGCTGGCCGGGCTGCGCCATCAGCGAACGGTACAGCTCGGGAAAGCGCAGGTCGTAGCAGATGCTCAATCCCACACGCAGCGGCACGGGCGACTCGGGTGACGGCGCGCTGAACGCCACCGGCTCGCTGCCCGCTCGCAGCACGCGCCCTTCGTCGTAGCGCTCGCGCCCGTTGTCGAAGCAAAACAGGTGCAGCTTGTCGTAGCGCGCTGCAAGCCGACCGTCAGGCGCATAGACACAGCAGCTGTTGAACACCCGCTCCGGGTCGTCACTTCGGATCGGCAAGGTGCCGCCGATCACCCACACCGCATGGCGGCGCGCCGCCTCGGCCAGCCTGTGCTGGATCGGGCCGGCGCCGGCATCCTCGGCGATCGTCAGCTTGTCGCGGTCGCTGCGGCCCATCAGGCAGAAGTACTCGGGCAGCGCCACCCAGGCGGCACCTTCCGAGGCGGCCTGCGCGATCAGCCGCTCGGCGGTGGTCAGGTTGCGCTCGACATCGGGTGTCGAGACCATCTGCAAGGCGGCGATCTTCATGGTCGGACCCGCTGGATGTCGGCACCCGGCGCGGACGCAGCGGATGCCGCAGGCGGTGCGCTCGCAGGCGCCTCATCGGCGCTCTTGTGATCGATCTTTTCCACCTTCGGATCCATCCAGGGACCGGTCACGTGGAATTCGCGCGTGTTGGCAGCCATGAGCGGCTTGCGCAACAGCGCTTGCGCCAGAAAGCTTCCCAGCCCGAGCGCCGGGTTGATGGCGGCGTAGGCAAGCGACGCGGTACCCGCATTGAGCTCAGGCACCACGACCACGCGCAGGTCCTGGGTTTCCTGAGCGATGTCGGCGTGGCCTTCCATCAGCACCGCGGCCTGCACGCCGCGCATGCGCAGGTTGTTGGTCTTGGCCACGCCCTGCGCAATCTGCAAATCGCCGCTGATGTCGTCGAACGCAAAGCCCTGCTGGAACACATCGCGAAAGTCGAGCAAAAACCGCCGTGGCAGCGACTGCAGGCTGAGCACGCCGAGCAGCCGCCCGACGCCGGGATCGGCCTTGAGAAACTGGCCGGAGGCCATTGCCAGGTTGACCTGCCCGGACAGGCTGGGGAAGTCCAGCGACAACGGCGAGCCGACCCAGGCGAGCTGACCCCCCATCGCGCCCTTGCCGCCACGCAGGACCTTGCCGTAGCCCAGCCGATCCAGCAGCGCGCCGCTGTCATCGAGCTCGAGCTTGAAGTTGAGCACCACGCGGCGACTGCCAGACGCAGCTGCGGCACCGGAGCCCGCCCCGAGAGCGGCCCAATTGCCGCTGGCCGACAAGCGTGCCTCGGGCGTGGTGAGCGACAGTTTCGTGAGGCGCCACTCGCGAGCGACCTGCGCTTCGGGGCGGCCTTCGCCGCTACCGCGGTTGACGGCTTCCATTTCCATGCGGCCCAGCGACTTGCCGCGCAACATGAAGTCCTCAACCACGATGTCGAGCGCTGGCACGCTCACGGCCACCGGATCCAGCAAGCTCTCGACGTCGGCCAGCTCATCGCGCGGCAGGGACAAGCGTGCCAGGCGCGCATACACCCGCCCCGCCGAGCCGGCAGCCGCGCGCGGCGAGCGGTATTCGATGTAGCCGCTGACCTGCTCGGCGTCTACGTTGACGCGCCACAAGGGCCCCTCCTGCGACAGCCCGGCCACCAGCCGGCTCAAGCGACGACGGCCCCACTGCAGCTCCTGCGCCCGCAAGGCGATCGTGGTGGGAAAGTAACCGCCACCGGCGGCGTCGCCCGGGGCCGCACCCCCTGCCGGCAGGACCTTGGTGCTGTCAAACAGACGCTCCCAGGGGTCGAGGTTCACATGCGGCAGATTGAGCGCGGCCGCGACCCCTGTGACAGGCTGCGGTGCGGGTTCGAGCACACCGATGCCGCCGCGCAGCACGCGCGGGGTCTCGCCCGACACGTCGCGCACGAATTGCGTTTGCAGCAGACCGGTCAGATCGAGCCGCATGGTGTCGCGCAAGGCTGCGGCGCCGGCGTCAGCCAGCGGCGAGACCTGGTAGCGCAGCGGCAGCGACGCGTCGGCCGTCTTCTGGAATGGCGCAGGCAGATCGCTGGCCAGGCCGACCAGATTGCTGGTCACGAGCAAATCGGTCTTGCCGCGCATCATGCCGAGCGTCATGCGGTACGGCGTCTGTCCGGTGAACGACGTGGCCAAACGCGCGAGCACCGGCCCGAGCGCATCGTTGCCGCGACGCAGGCCCTCGGCCGTGGCGATGCCCTGCCCAGTGAAGCGCGTCGAGCCGTCGGGCTGCGGGCCGCCGTCGATGGAGAACTCGCCGCCGAGCATCCGCGCAGCGCCACCCACGATGGAAAAGCCCTTCTGGGTGAAATCGATGCGCCCGCGCGTCGCGCTGAGCAGCGGCACATCCGGGCGCAATCGCAACTCGCCACCGCCCAGCGTCACGCTGCCGCGCACCGTCGAGGTCTCGATGCGCGACAGCGGCAGCGCCATCGAGAGTTTGAGGTCGGCGTTGCCACCGCCGCTGGCCAGCGCCAGCGAGTTGCCGGTCCAGCCGGCCACGGGCGAGCTGTTGATGAAGCGCAACAAGTCGGCCGTGGTGCCGCGCCCCGCAGCTTCGAGTTGCATCACCGAGTGGTCTTCCAGGCTCTTGATCCCGCCTTGCAGGTTGCTGAACTTGATGCCCTGGATGCGCCCCTTCGCGTTGCGGATTTCCATCGACACCCGGTCGAAGCGCAACTCGCCACCCAGCTCCTCGAGCGGCAACCAGGGCGTCACGAACGCCGGCTGCGTGTCGGTGGCCGGCCGGCTGGGCACGTAAGCCAGCGTCGCGTCTTCGACCTGCGCGACGATGCTGAACTCTCCCTCCTGGGCATTGCGCGCGTGGGCAAACGGAAATTGATCCAGGTCGCCCTTGACGTGGAAGGTCGCCTGAGGCACGCGGCCTGCACGAACGGCGTACTCCACGTAATGACGCGAATTGGGACCCACGCCCAGCGGTAAATAACGCGCCACGCGAGTGCCGACGACTTGCGACAGCGTGCCGTCGATGTCGAGCGCGCCGGGAAATCTCGGACCCGGGCTGC
The DNA here is from genome assembly GCA_947372225.1 of Burkholderiales bacterium. Lineage (GTDB taxonomy): Bacteria > Pseudomonadota > Gammaproteobacteria > Burkholderiales > Burkholderiaceae_C > PBB1. The sequence continues at coordinate 68,594 of CANBSV010000003.1, forward strand.
GCGCCGTCGCACTGCCCGTGGACCAGCTGCCGCGGAATTCGGCCTGCAAATCGGCGTTCCCAAACTGCGCCTGCTTGATCTGGACACTCACCGACGGCGCAGTGCCCGCCTCGGTGGCGCCGAGGCGCCAGCCCAGCTGGATGTTGAGCCGATCCAGTGGGAGCACGGGCTCATCCAAGACACCGGGGAGGTCGAGCGCGCCGTTGGCCATCGACACGTGCGCTTCGCCGCCCTTTTCGCTGGCCTGGATCTCGAGGTCGGCCTGCCGCACGCCGGGCCGTCCGGCCAGGTCGGGCTGCGACGCGGGTCGAGCGTTCAGGGCCAGCCCCTTGACCGCAACGCGCAACTGATAGTGCGCCGGCAGGCCGACGGCCGATGCGGCAGCGGCAGCGCCAGAGGGGGCCGGCGGCACGCCGTCCCACCGCACGTTCAGGCCTTCAACGATGCCCTGCGGATCCAGGTCGTCGAGCCGCTCGCGCAGTTCGGGCTCGATGGGCAAACGCTGAGCCAATCGTGACACCAGCGCCAGGTCCAGCCGCTCGGCGCTGAACTCGCCCCCGATCGGGCTGCCGTCAGAACGCTGGCGCCAGCTCAAGCCCATGTTGCTGGCCGGCCAGCGCACCCCATCGCCCGTCACAAAGCCGAGCTGACGCGCCGCCAATTCGCTGCCCTGCGCGGTGTGCCTGCCGGTGACGCGGCCGGTGGCCTCGCTGAAACCCAGCGCCTCGAGCCCGGGTCGCAAGCGCAGCGCCACATCGCGCAGCGCCACATCCAGCACGAGCGCATCGGGCTGCCCGGCGTCCACGTTGATCCACGCTCGCAAGGCGCCTTGGCCCTGATCGAGATCGAACGGCAGCGTCGCGTGCTGGCGCAGCGTGCCGACATCGGCCAGCGGCAGGTTCGCGTACAGCGTGCCCTTCCAGCGCCGCCAATCGCCGCTCGGCGCCAACAACGGCTGCGTGAAATGCGCCATGAGGGTGAAGCGCTCGCCCCATTCGGCCGGCGGCGTGGCATCGATGCGCAAATCATGGCGGCGCAGCGAATTGCGCACCACCAGTTGCACGTCGGTGAGCGACAACGGCTCGGCGGTGTGCATCTCGTCGGTCCAGCGCAGCGTGCCACCGCGAATCACGAACTCATGCTGCTTGAAGAACCAGTTCGCCAGCGTTGGATCGCCGCCATCCCCTCCGCTGACATCCAGCCCGGCGATGAACAGGTGGCCGGCCTGATCGCGGCGCATCTCGAGGTGCGCACCGTCGATGAACAACTGCTCGAAGCGCGGCTGCAGCGTCAGCAGGGAATGCACCGAAAGCGCGGCCACCACGCGGGGCAGGCGCAGTGCGGGTGTGGCCTGGGCGTCGAGCAGTTCGACGCTGTGCAACTCGAGCGCGGGCACCCAGCCGCTCGAAGTGACGATCACCTCGCCGATGCGCACGGTCTGCCCGAGCATCTGGCTGGCGCGCCGCTCGATCGGCTCTCGCCACTGATCGATGTGGGGCAGAATGATCCAGTGCAGCGCCAACCACACCAGGATCAGCAAACTCCAGGCCGCGATGAGCACCATCCCCAACGGCCGCAGCACACGCATCCACCGGCGCTCCTGATCACCTTCGGCGTCGGGCGTGGCAGCGGCAATATCGGGGTCGTTGACGGGCATGGGAAATGTCGGGCGCGGGCGCGGGCTTTGGTACAGGTCGTGACCCGGCGCCCGGGTATGGGCCGCATCGGCCGGCCTGGTGGCCAGCGCCGCGCAACTCGCGCACAGCCCGAAGCAATCTAGCACAGCCCCCGCGACAACGATGGGCTCATCGAAGCGCCTCACAGCCTCGGCCACAGCCGACCACAGCAGGTTCGTTCAGCGCATCCGCCGCCGTTATGGCGACGAGCTCTGCCTGCTGCCAACGGGCCTGCCGCGCGCCACGGTGATCAGCGATCTGACCCGGCAGCTGGTGGCCGGCGGACGCTCTCTGGCCAGCGCCCTGCGCGTGACGCGCCAGCTGGTGCTCGAGCGGCTGGCTGTGCTCGACATCGAGCACGACGCGCCGATGCAAGACATCACGCTGGCGATGACCGAACTGGCCGAGACCGCGCTCGACCTGGCGCTGCAGCAGGCCATGGCCGAGCAGGATGCGCGCAACGGCCCGCCGCTCAACGAGGCGGGCGAGCGCATCGAGTTCTGGGTCGTGGGCATGGGCAAGCTCGGCGGGCGTGAGCTCAATGTGTCGTCCGACATCGACCTGATCTACCTGTACGACGACGGGGGCCACACGCACGGCGCGCAGCCGCTGAGTGCGCACGAGTACTTCTCGCGGGTGGTGCGCACGCTGTACACGTTGATCGGTGAAACCACCGAAGACGGCTTCGTGTTCCGCATGGATCTGGCACTGCGCCCGCACGGCAACTCCGGCCCGCCGGTGGTGAGCCTGCCCATGCTCGAGGAATACCTGCAATCGCACGGCCGCGAGTGGGAGCGCTTTGCCTGGCTGAAAAGCCGTGTGGTCGCCCCTTTGGATCGGCGCAACACGCCGCAGATCCAGGTGCTGCGCAGCATGGTCAACGCGTTCGTGTTCCGGCGCTATCTCGACTACGGCGTGTTCGAAGGCCTGCGTCAGCTGCACCGCAAGGTGCGCGACGAAGCGCAGCGGCGTGCCGCCGGCCGCCCCGAACGGGCCAACGACGTCAAGCTTTCGCGCGGCGGCATCCGCGAGATCGAGTTCATCGTGCAGTTGCTGCTGATCGTGCGTGGCGGGCAGTTCCCCGAGATCCGCACGCGCTCGACGCTCAAGGCTCTGGCGCGGCTGGCCGAGCGCGGGCTGATGAAGCCCGACAGCGCAACGCGGCTCGCCGAGGCCTACATCTTCTTGCGCCGGCTCGAACACCGCATCCAGTTTCTCGACGACCAGCAAACCCACATGCTACCCAGCGCAGACGCCGACCTGCGCTGGATCGCGCGCACCCTGGGTCTGAACTGCACCTCCGACGCGTGCGAACTGCTCAACCTTTGGTACGAGACACGCGAGTTCGTGGCCACAGAGTTCGATGCGCTGCTCAACGAGGGCCAGCCCAGGCCGTCGGCCGCAAGCGGCTGCCGCTCCTGCGGAACAGCCCCGCCATTGCTCGACAGCGAAGAATTTGCCGCGCGGCTGCCCGGCGAACTGGCAGCACGCGTCAAGGCCTGGTGTGAGCTGCCCAAGATCCGGCTGCTGCGCGACGACACCCGTGCTCGGCTGGCGCGGCTGGTGCTGCGCACCGCCGAGGCCATGCGCGACGAGCGATGTTCGCTGGACGCAGCCAGCCGCTTCATCGACTGGCTCGACCCGCTGCTGCGCCGCGAAAGCTACATCGCGTTGCTCGTCGAGCGCCCCGAGGTGCACAACCGCCTGCTGCGCATGTTGGGCAGCACGCGCTGGCCGGTGCGCTACCTGATGCGACACCCCGGCATCATCGACGAGCTGGCAGACGAACAGCTGCTGCACAGTCGATTCGATGCGGCCGAGTTCACCGCAGGCCTCGACTCGCGCTACACCGCCTGGCAGCGCTCCGGTGAAGTCGATGAAGAAGCGCTGCTCGACACCCTGCGGCGCAGCCATCACGCCGAGGTCTTTCGCACGCTGGTGCGCGACATCGAAGGCCACATCAGCGTCGAGCAGGTGGCTGATGACTTGTCCGCGCTGGCCGACGCCACACTGTCGTGCGCCTTGCAGTGGGCGTGGCGTCACCTCAGGCAGCGCCACCGCGAACAGCCGCGCGTGGCCGTCATCGGCTACGGCAAGCTCGGCGGCAAGGAGTTGGGCTACGGCAGTGACCTCGACGTGGTGTTCCTCTACGACGACGCCGACGAACCCGACCCGGACCGCGCCAGCGAGGTCTACGCCGCCTTTGTGCGCAAGCTGATCGGCTGGCTGACGCTGCGCACCTCGGCGGGCGAGCTGTTCGACATCGACACCGCTCTGCGGCCGAATGGTCATTCGGGCCTGCTGGTGACCTCGATCGCGAGCTTCGAGAAGTACCAGCTCGGCCGCGGCAGCAACACCGCGTGGACCTGGGAGCACCAGGCGCTGACACGCGCTCGCTGGTGTGCCGGCGATGCGACGCTGGCCGCGCCGTTCGAGGCGGTGCGCCGTGCGGTGCTGGCCGCACCCCGGGACCCCGCCGCCTTGCGTGCCGAAGTGCGCGTCATGCGAGAAAAGCTCGCCGAGGCCTATCGGCCGCCGGCGGGCGTGTTCGACGTCAAGCACAGCGCCGGCGGCATGCTGGATGTGGAGTTCTCGGTGCAGTTTCTGGTGCTCGCGCACAGCCGCACACACCCCGAACTGCAGCCCAACGCGGGCAACATCGCGCTGCTGCAGCGCGCCGAGGCCGCCGGCTTGCTGCCGGCCGGCGTGGGTGACGCAGCTGCCAACGCCTACCGCGATCTGCGCCGCGCCCAGCACGTGGCGCGCCTGGACGAACAGCCCACGCACGTGGAGCCTGAATCGATGGCCACGCAGTGCGTCGACGTGCTGGCGCTGTGGCACGCTGTGTTCGCCTGAGCTGGCCGTGCGCGCGACCACAGGCGGGCGACGGCCGTGCTGAAGATCGAGCCGTTGAGCACCGCGTCACGCCCCGCTTCGGCATGGTGCTGGGTGGCGATGGCTGCCGCGCTGTGCGCGGGGTCGCTGATCGCTTTCGTGCTCGAGCGTCACGGAATGGCAACGGGTGCCAGCGCGGCGCTCGGCCTGGACTGGCAGCCAGCGCTGTTCGAATCGCAACCGTGGCGAGCCTGGACGGCGGCCTTCGTTCACTACAGCGATCGCCACTTGCTGGCCAATCTGGCGGGCGCGCTCGCAGTAGCGGCCTTGGGACTGACAGCGCGCGTGCCGCGGCGCAGCGTGGTCGCCTGGGCGCTGGCCTGGCCGCTGGCGCAGGTGGGTCTGCTGATGCAGCCCGGCTTGCAGCACTACGGCGGGCTCTCGGGCGTGCTGCATGCGGGCGTGGCGGTGACGGCCACACACTGGCTGTGGAGCCGCTCGCCAGCCCGGCGACGCATCGGCCTGGCGGTGTTGGCGGGGCTGCTGATCAAGCTGCTGAGCGAAACCCCCTGGGCGGGCGTCACCAGCCACCCGCCAGGCTGGGACATTTCGGTGGCCCCCGGCGCGCATGTCAGCGGCGTGCTGGTGGGCTGGGGGCTCTCGGTGCTGGCAGAAGCCTTGCATTCCGGGCTGACCTTGCTGCGCGAGGCGCTTGGCGCCATCGACGCCCACGACTGAAGGCGCTGCGTGCCGATCAGCGGCGGATGCGTGCGACCAGCGCCGTGGTCGAGTGGCCGTCAACGAAAGGCAGCGCGCGGGCCTGGCCACCCCAGCTGCGAACGAGCGCGGTCTCGGCCAGCGTCTCGATGTCGTAGTCACCGCCCTTGACGTACCACTGGGGACGAACGCGCCGCAGCAACTCCACCGGCGTGGGCTCGGCGAAGATCACCACCAGGCTCACGCTTTCGAGTGCGGCCAGCACACAGGCGCGGTCGAGCCCGGTGTTCAGCGGCCGGTCGGGGCCCTTGCCCAGGCCGCGAGCCGAGACGTCGCTGTTGAGTCCGACCACCAGACTGGCGCCCATCGCGCGCGCTTGCGCCAGGTAAGTCACGTGGCCGCGGTGCAGGATGTCGAACACGCCGTTGGTGAACACCACCGGCTGCGGCAAAACCGCCACACGAGACTCGAGTTCGCCGGGCGGGCAGAGTTTGTCCGTGAAAGGGGCCACAGCGACCCCGGGGACGTCAGGCCACCGCGGGTTGCGCCGCGGCCTTGGCGGTGACTTCCTTGCGGAAGCGGTTGAGCTCTTGCACGGTCGCAAAACTGCGTTCCATGAGCAGACTCATGTTGTGCAGGATGCGCTCGACGACCTTGCCTTCCCATACCGAATCGAACTGGATCTGACTGTCGAGCCAAGCCTCGAGCCAGATCGGATCAGGCAGCCGGCTTTGCACGGTGTCGCGCGGGAACAGGCTTTCATTGACGTGCAGGTTGGTCGGGTGCAGCGCCTGCGCGGTGCGCCGGGCACTGGCCATGAGCACACCAACCTTGGCGAAAGCGGCGCGCGCCTCGTCGCCGAACTTGGTCATCGCACGCTTCATGTACCGCAGATAGGCGCCACCGTGGCGGGCTTCGTCCCGAGCGAGTGTTTCGTAGATGGCCTTGATGACCGGCTCGCTGTGCCATTCGGCGGCGCGGCGGTACCAGTGATTGAGTCGGATCTCGCCGCAAAAATGCAGCATCAGCGTCTCGAGCGCTGGCGCCGGATCGAACTCGAAGCGCACCTCGTGCAACTCTTCTTCGGTGGGCACCAGATCGGGCCGGAACCGGCGCAGGTATTCGATGAGCACCAGCGAGTGCTTTTGTTCCTCAAAGAACCACACGCTCATGAAGGCCGAGAAGTCGCTGTCGTCGCGGTTGTCGCGCAGAAACATCTCGGTGGCCGGCAGCGCCGCCCACTCGGTGATCGCGTTCATCTTGATGGTTTGCGCCTGCTCTTCGGTCAGCGCACTGGCATCGAAGGTGTCCCAGGGAATGTCCTTGTCCATGTTCCAGCGCACGGCTTCGAGCTGCTTGAAAAGTTCGGGATAGAGCATGGTGGACATGGTGAAAACTCTTTTTTACGACGGCCAAAGTTTAGTCGGGTTGACATCCCCATGCGGGTCAAAGGCCGTGCCGTAACACCGCCGTTCACAGCGCGTCGAGGTCGCGGAGCAATTCGGTGGCAGCGGCACGTCGGCGTGCACGCTCGGCGGCTTCGAGGCGGGTCACGTTGCGCGCCATCAGCGCCGTGCGCGGGTTGGCAGCGAGCTCAGCCTCGTGGCGATCGAGAAAGTGCCAGTACAGCACCGTGTAAGGACACAACGGCTTGCCCGTAGCTTGGGCCGCCTTGGCGTCAGGCGCGTAGGCGCAACGGCCGCAGTGGTTGCTCATGCGCTGGATGTAGGCACCCGACGCAACGTACGGCTTGCTGGTGAAGCGCCCGCCATCGGCGTACAGCGCCATGCCGGCCACGTTGGGCAACTCGACCCACTCCACCGCGTCGACATACATCGCGAGGTACCAGGCCGCGACCTGCTTGGGGTCGATCTCAGCCAGCAAGGCAAACAGGCCGGTCACCATCAGCCGCTGGATGTGGTGTGCGTAGCCGTATTGCAGCGTTTGTTCGATGGCGTCGCGCGCGCAGGCCATGCGGGTGTCGCCGCTCCAGAACCATCTCGGCAGGGCGCGCTGGTGAGCGTAGTGGTTGGCCTCGGCCAGAGCGGGCATGTCCAGCCAGTAGACGCCACGAATGAACTCGCGCCAGCCCAGGATCTGCCGGATGAAGCCCTCGACACCGGCGAGAGGTGCGCGCCCGGCGCGATACGCCTGCTCGGCTGCGGCAATGACCTCGCGCGGGTCGAGGAGGTGCAAGTTCAAGCTGCTGGCCAGCAGCGAGTGCCAGCCGAAAGGCGTGCCCGCCCACATGGCGTCCTGGTAGTCGCCGAAGTTCACCAGCCGGGATTCGATGAACGCGTCCAGCGAGCACAACGCCTGCTCGCGCGTCACCGGCCACACGAAGTGCTCGAGTGAGCCGGGGTGATCCGGGAACAGTCGGGCCACGTCGGCCAGCGCCGAGCGGGTCAGCGCGTCGGGCTCGAAAAACTCTGGGGGCGGAATCAGCCCCGGCCCGCCCTTGGGGTAACCCTTGCGGTTGTCGGCGTCGTAGTTCCACTGCCCGCCTTCGGGCTGGTCGGGGTCGGTAGCATCGAGCAGCACGCGGTGTCGCCGCCTCATGTCACGGTAGAAATACTCCATGCGCAAGCTGGAGTTTTCGGTCTTGCGGTACCTGACCGCCCAGCGTGCGAAGTCGGCGCGCGAGCACAGAAAGTGCGCATCCTCGATCCAGCGCAGTGACACCCCGGCCTCGCGGGCCACGGCCGTGATGTCCTGCTGAAGCCGCCATTCACCGGGCTCCAGCAGGCACAGAGCCTCGGGACGCAGCCGTTGCAACTGCGAGGCCAGCCGGCCGGGCAGCGTGGGCTCGTCACTGTCTTCCAGGCCGACGTACTCGACGACGAAACCGCGCTCGCGCAGCGCGTCACGGCAGTGACGCATCGCCGCGAGGAACAGCGCGATGCGTGCCTTGTGGCTCCACACCCAGCGCGCCTCGCCGGGCGCTTCGATCATCAGCACACGGTCGTTCGCAGGGTCCAATCCCGCGAGGGCGGGGCTGTCCGGATTGAGCTGGTCTCCAAGCACCAGCACGAGCTGGCGCACCGGGCCGCTCACGGAGGCGGCCGGTTCCGCTGCGATTCGCTGCGGCACCGATCGCTGCAGAACTTCACGTCGGCCCAGTTCTTCGCCCAGGCTCGGCGCCAGGTCATCGGCCGCTGGCACTGAACGCAGGGCTTTTGCGGCAGCGCGGCCTTGTTGCCCTTGAACTCGCGGGCGTCGGGCGTCATGCGCTGCCGTGCCGCCAGCGCTCAAGCTCGATTCGGATGTCGCTCAACAAGCCCAGCGCAGTCACGCCATCGACGCTGCGCCGGTGCAGCACCGGTGCAGCGCCTCCGACCCACAGCTCGGTCTCGGGGGCAAGCTTGCTGCGCAACTCCTGGAGTCCGTCGACCACCTGGTTGGGGTTCATGCAGCCGGTGAAGCCCAGCGCCACGATGTCACACCGGTAGGCGGCTGCCGCCAGCGAAATGTCCCACACGGGGGTTTGCGCACCGAGCGGCACGCACCGGGCGCCCTCGAGTGCGAACAGGCATTCGGCGAGCAGCAGACCCAGGCTGTGCGGCTCGCCAGGAAAGGTCGTCAGCAAGACACGCGGACGGTCACTGCCAGCCGACTCAGGAATGCCGCTGCGTGCCAGCCGCACCACCGATTGCAGGCATTCGATGTAGGCGTGCTCCTCAAAGACGTCGAGCTGGCCGCGCATCCACGCATCGCCCACCATGGTGTTGACGGGCAGAACCACTTCCATGATGAACCGCGACACGCCCAGCCGCACCTGGGCCAGCATCAGCTGACGACGCAGCGCATCGAGGTCGTGCGAGCGGATCAGGGCCAGATAGGGCTTGAGATCGGGCGCGGTCAGCCCCTTGGACACCGACTGTGGCGAATCGAGGGTGCTGGCGCTGAGACTGTTCAGCTCGTCCATCGACATCGGCACCAGGCGCCCTGGGCGGTGGCCGTTGTCCATGAGGCGCTTGACGACGCGAAGTTTCTCGACCTGTTCGAGCGGGTAGGCGCGCTCGCCGGCGCCGTCGCGATCGGGCCGGGGAAAGCCATAGCGCCGCTCCCAAATGCGCAAGGTGTCTTTGGTCAGTCCGGTGTCGCGCTCGACGGCGGCGATGGACAGGGTCAGAACTCTGAGCTCACGAGCCGGCTCGTTCATGACATGGCCTTTGAGAGGCTTTCGGGATCGAAAAACACGGGGATTTTTTGAGAAGCGGGCCTTGGGGCGATCGATTTTGTATCAGTATCGGGGTTTTGCTGATCTTTTGTGTACGACAAGGCATCGACATGAGCGCATCCTCTTCTTTTTTGAGTCTGGCTCGACGCAGCTTGTTGTTGCTGGGTCTACTGGTCTGCGCAATGAGCGCCCGGGCGGGCTGCCCGGCACTGCTCGACCGCGAAATGCTGCGGCTGCAAGACGAGAAACCGCAGTCGCTGTGCCAGTACGCCGGCAAGGTGGTCGTGGTGGTCAATACCGCCAGCTTTTGCGGCTTCACCCCGCAGTACAAGGGACTCGAAGAGCTGTACGCGCGCTACCGCGATCGAGGACTGGTCGTGCTCGGGTTTCCCTCGAACGACTTCGGCTCGCAAGAGCCCGGCAGCAATCGCGAGATCGCCAACTTTTGCGAAGGCACGTTTGGCGTCAAGTTCCCGATGTTCACCAAGACGCGGGTCTCCTCGCGCGGCGGCGCCGGGGTCAACCCGCTGTACGTTGACCTCGAGCGCATCACCGGCTCGTCGCCGGGCTGGAACTTCCACAAGTACGTGATCGCCCGCGACGGCGCCACGGTGGAGAGTTTCAGCAGCCTCACCAGCCCCGATGCCTCGTGGTTCGTCAAGACCATCGAGAAACTGCTGGCTGCGCCATGACGCCCACACCATCAGCCATCTCGCACAACTCGTTGCGGCTGGCGGGGGTCGCATGAGCCAGCCTTTGCGCCGGGTGGCGGTCATCGGCTCGGGGATCGCGGGCCTGTCGGTGGCCCATGCGCTCGCGCCCGAATCGAAGGTCACGCTGTTCGAAGCGGGCGACTATTTCGGTGGCCACACGCACACCGTCGACATCACGCTGGAAG